>NZ_JCASIH010000017.1:0-90146 GCF_059685935.1 Telluria sp. ZT3P39 | reverse complement strand
ACGCTTCCTCCCCACGGTCGGTCACCCTTCCGCAGTTGCGTTTCGCTTCGCTCACTGTGGTCAGCTCGCGACGGGACTTTCACCCGCAAGAGTGCGCCCATGCTGGGCGCACAAAAAGAGGCCGGCATGTAGCCGGCCTGAACTATTTCTGTCTACCTGGGAGAAATAGCGGGACATTCGGGCCGCTCGGAGCAGCGCTGCTGCCTCGAGCGAGTGATGCCACTTTACCCATGCGGCGCCCCCGCCGCGAGCGGAATGTGACGAACTGCGTTTTGCCGCGACGGGCGGTGCAAAGCATGGAATGGGCGGCGCTGGCGGCGGGAATCCCCTACCTCCCCCACGGTCCTCATAACTCTTTGATTCTGTTGAATGCTCGCCCTTGCGTGGCGCATCACGGGCTTGAGCGCAGCAGCGAGGCCTTGACGATCCTGCCATGATGCCAGCGTGGTCGAGTTGCGAATCAGGTGCACGATTCAGGCCTGGATTTGTTCCTGCGGGGTAAACAGTCGATTCATCTGCAGTGCTGGAGTCGCGTTACTGCTTTCCCTAGAAGAGTACAGAATGAGATACCGGGACGTTGTGCATAATCAACGTCGACCTTGTATCGCTGGCGCAAAGTACCTTTTGGAAATTTTCCACGAAGGTGCCAACAGCCCTTATAAGGCGACGACATGTTCGCAATTCTCGGAAGTATCTGTGTCGGCGATAAGACCTCTTGCGGTGGAACAGTAATCACCGGATCGCCCTTTTCGACTGTAAAAGGGCGGGAAATTGCCCGAATTGGTGACAAGATCGCCTGCAAGAAAAGCTGCGTTATCGTTACCGGTAACTTGACGGAGATTATCGACGGTTCGGCAATGGCTCTGCACGGTGCTCAAACCTCTGCGGGATGCACCTGCCTTTCTAACAACAATGATTTTCATGGAGACGCGCACGCGGCAACAAGCATCGCCCAGGTGCCAGTCGCAGCTGATGCTGGCATTGCATATATTCCTGATACAGCCGACCTCTTGAATGAAGAGCATTGGATTGAATTCCAGCTGACTGATGGCAAGGACAGCCCTATCGCTAACCAAACGTTTGTTGTCGTTGATCCGAACGGTGCTGAGTATCACGGGCGGCTCGACCAGAATGGCTTTGCCCGGGTCGCACCAGTTAAAGCTGGACAGTGCCAAGTCAATTTTCCCGAACTGGGGCACTCGATGGTTATAGACTCATGCCGATCCTGAGCGTACCGGCGAGAACCGCGAAAGAGGGCGTCGCGATCTCTACGAATAAGCGCACCACAATTCAGGTGCGGCTGGCGTCTGTTGAGCTGCTGGTCGGTGGGCCGTACGGTGACCACACCTACGGTCATGCCGCACTTCGCGTAACCACAGCAGAACTTGATCGGGTGTTTGACTACGGCCGCTACGGCAACGCGTGGGGCTTCGGAAAATCCGAGGGGGAAGGAATATTAAGAATTTGGACCAACTTCAATGCTTATATTGCCGAAGAAAATGCTTTGGGACGGGGCACGACAGGATTTGTTTATGAGACTACGGACGAAAACGCCCAAAAGATATTGGAGTTCTTCGATAAAAAAATTGCCGGTAAGCCGGTACTCTCGGATAGACCTATCAAAAAGGTTGTTAAGATTGATACCTACTACGCCCTTGGGCCAAATTGCACGACGCTAAGTGTTGCGGCGATCAAGACTGTTTTTCCTGATATTGACCGAGATTGGTCGGCATTTCAAAAAGGACGCGGTCTCGGAGTAATGGAAAAGGCTGCAGTCTCAGCTAAAGGCTGGCCGAACTACATCTTCATGCCTGCGGATTTACAGGCGATGCTAGAAAGTCCTTCGGCTAAAAAGGCGAAAAAAATCAACAAGTATGGAGGCAAGCAGTGAACGTACCGCGCATTCTCGGCTTCACAGCCCTCCTGGCGGCCATATTCGGTGGCGGCATGATATTTCAAAAATTTGGAGTTCCAATGATGCAGAAAACAACCTACCTAGTATTGCAGGAGCCACTGCTGCTGGAAGTCCTTGAGCCTGAAGCACAGCAGAGGGACTACCACATGCTGCCTTCTGGGACCGCCCTTTACAAGGACTATGCGTTCCCTGAGGGTCATACCCGGTATATCGTTTATGTCAACATTAAGGCCCAGGTTGCGACCAAAACGGTAGTTTCCGACAAGCCGAACTTTATCGCCCCCCTATGGGGCGAACCGGTGAGACCTGAAGACCTTCCGTTGTTACTGGCGGACACACCGGTTTCTAAAGAGGATCTTGTCCGGATACTAAAGGCGCGCAAGATGACTCGTGAAGACCTGGCACAGATCGTCAGGGAATGGAAAGACTGACGTCTCTCATCTAATACGCTTCATCTCATCAGGCAACTTGAATGGCGTATCCGTGCTCTCGCGGCGCAATGCCGAGCGGAGAGATTTGTTTATGCGGCGAGCGATGTTCTTGGTGTTTATCAGGCTCATCGGGGCAAGCCGAGCGCCACTACCTCATCAATCGAAAGCTTCCGCGCGTTCGGCGGCGGGAATCGCCCCCCGCGTCCAAAAAAGAAGGGCCGGATGATTGATGATCCATCCGGCCCTGCTTGTTCAGCGTTCCTGCTCGCGCTCGCCGCGCGCTTCGCGCGCCCGTCCTTCGCGCTGGCGTCCCGGCGGCGGGCCGGACTGCTCAGGCATTGGTGCGGCCACGGCGCGTGGTGCAGGCGGCGCCACGGCTTGCGGCGGCGGAGCAGCAGGACGCGGCGGCGGGGCCATGACCTGGGGCTGCGGTGCCTGCATCTGTGCCTGCACCTGCGGCTGCGGCATCGCCTGCGGGCGCTCGCGGCGGCCCTCGAAGCGCTCGCCCCGGTCGGCACGGTCGAAGCCGCTGCGATCGTCGTCGCGTTCGCCACGGCGCCAGCCTTGCGGCCGGGAAGGCTGGACCACCGCCGCTGCCGGCGCCGGCGCGGTCGTGATCGCACCGGGCTGGAAAGGCGCCTGGGGTGCAGGCGCTGCCGCCACCGGCGCACGCGGCACCGGATTGGTCGTCAGCACCGGCTGGCGCTGGCCGCGATTGAAACGGTCGTCGTTGCGGCCGCGGTCATCGCGGTCGAGGCGGTTCGGGATGCCGTCGCCGTCGCGGTCGCGGTCGACGCGGTTGCGGATGCCGTCGCCGTCGCGGTCACGGTCGGCGCGGTCGGGAATACCGTCGCGATCAAGGTCGCGGCGCGCACCGGTGCCGCGCCATCCCTGCGGCGGCGGCGGCGCCGCACCCGGCGCGCCCGGCAAGGCCAGTTGCGGCGTTGCGCGCGGTACGTTCGACACCACGACCTGCCCGCGCCCGCCAAAGTTCGCGTGCGGGACCACGGTCAGTCCGCGCTGGCGGTAATCCGGCTTGCCCGGTCCGTCGCCACGGTCTCCGTCGCGGTCACGGCGGTGGTCGTCGCGGCGGCCGCCATCGCGGTCGCGCCAGCTGTTCATCCGGCGCAGGCGTTCGTCCGACAGCCGGTAGCCCGGCACGAAATGGTCGCGCGGACCGAGCGGATACCAGCCGGTCGCCGGACGCGAGCCATGCAGGTTGAAATTCACGTTCCAGCCGCTGCCGCCGACCCAGCCGACCAGCGCCGGCGCCCAGATCGGGCGGCGCTCGCGCTGGCCCGGCGCCCAGGCCCAGCGGTTGCGCACATGCACCCAGCGACCGTAGTGCGAGGGCGCATAGCCCCAGGGCGCGTTGTCGACCCAGGTCCAGCCCCAGGGGGCGATCCAGGTCCAGCGGCCGTCGCGGTAGGGCACCCAGCTGGTGGCCACTTGCGGGATCCACAGCGCGCCGTATTCGGCGTCGTCCTGCCAGATGCCGTGGCGGTCCAGCTCTTCGTAGCCGGTCATCTCGGTGGTGACGTAGCGGCTCGAGCGCGCGCTGTCGTCCTGGCGGTCGCGCGCCAGCGCCCAGTCGTCAAAACTGTCGCGGCGGGCCTGCAGGGTACGCACGTCGTCGTCGCGCAGCTCGGCACTGCGGCCGGCACGCACCGTGAGGCTTGCGCCGCCGCCGTCGACCTGGGCTTCGCCGTCGAACACGCTCACCACGCTGGTGTCGCGCACGCGCTCGGCGTCCACCCGCAGGCGGCCCGGTTGCAGCATGCGCACGCGCCCCTGCGGCGTGACCAGCTCGAATTCGGGCAGCACGTCTTCGCTCAGGATGCGGATGCTGGCGCTGCCGTAATGCAGGCGCAGGCGCAGGCTGTCGTCATCGAGCTCGGTGACTTCGAGCGAGCTGTCGCCGTCGACCCGGATCGCGGTCGAGCCGATGCGCAGCTCGGTGCGGCCGTTGGGCGCGGTGGTGATCAGGTTGCGTGTGGTGACCGGCCAGTTCACCAATGCCTCGGTGGCGGTGTCGCCCACGTCGGTGCTGATGCTGACCTTGCCCTGGGCGAGCGAGACGCGGCCGACGCGGCCCGGCGGCTCGGTATCGAGCATGCCTTGCGCCAGCGCGGCAGTGGATAGCGCCGTGAGCGCGAGCATCACGGCAGTCTTGGCGAATCGGTTGTTCATGGTGTGCTCCGGCTGGAGGTCTGCAAAGGGCGTGGACGAAGTACGGCTACCAGATTACAACGCACGGGGGCGCACAACGACTACGGTACTTACAGAAAGTTGCAACTGCTGTGTAACGGATACACGGATCCGGCACCCGTCCTCAGGCGCGGCGTCCTGGCTCGACCAGGAACAGCAGGGAGCCCATGAGCACCAGCACGGCGCCAAAAATGCGGTTCTGGATCTTCACGGCGCGCACGTCGCGCAAGAAGCGCTGCATCGACGAAGCCAGCGCGGCATAGCCGTGCATGACGATCGAGTCGATGGTCACCATGGTCACGCCCAGGATCGCCAGCTGCGGCAGCAGCGGCGCGTCCTTGGAGATGAACTGCGGCAGCACCGCCACCATGAAGATGATGCCCTTCGGGTTGGTGGCGTTGGTGAGGAAGCCGGTCATCACGCGCTTGCCGAAGCTCGGGTGCGCGGCCAGGCCGGCGGTGTTCACCGAGGTCGCTTCGGCCTTGGCGCGCCAGGACTGGATGCCGAGCCACATCAGATAGAGCGCGCCGATGGTTTTCACGATCGTGAACGCCACGCTCGATGCCAGCAGGAGCGAACCGACGCCGGCGCCGGCGATGACCAGCACCAGGATCAGGCCGAACTGCAGGCCGAGCACGGTGGCGCTGGCTTTCTTCAGGCCGTAGGCAAGCCCGTGCGACATCGACAGCACGGCGCCGGAGCCGGGCGAAATGGCGATCAGGGTGCCGGCGATGACAAAGGCGATCCAGGTGGCGAAGCTCATGCTGCGGGCGGGGAGAATGGGGAGAGGAGGGGACAACGAAAAGGGGCCGGCGCGCGCGTCCGGGGAGTCCGGTGCGCAGCGCGAGCCCTGGGACCTGCCTTACTTCTTCTTTGGATTGACGGCGGCTTTCAGGGTCGCGCCGGCAGCGAAGCGTGGGGACTTCGATGCAGCGATCTTGATGACCTCGCCGGTTGCCGGGTTGCGGCCCTTGCGCGCAGCGCGCTTGGTGACCGAGAACGTGCCGAAGCCGGTGATACCGACGGTGTCACCTTTCTTCAGGCGCTCGGTGATGATCTCGATGATCGTGTTCACGGCGCTATTGGCGGCAGCGCCGGACATCTCGGTGCGCTTCGCGAATTCCGCGATCAGTTCGCCTTTTTTCATAAGTCTCTCCGGGGTTAAAAGAGCGGGAAGATTAGCATAAATATTGCTATGTGTAATCTCGCTCGCCGGAGGCGAATCCAGTCCGGGTCTTAAGCGAGCCCGGTTTCACCGGCCGGTGCGGCCAGGCGGTGGCGCAGGGCGGCGTTGATCAGGGTCTGGTAGCCGGTGCCGCAGCGCTCGGACAGGTTGCGGAATTCGTTCAGGACTTCGTCGTCGAGGTAGATCGTGATACGGGTCTTGCGCTTCGGCGGGCGGACACGGCGCGCCGGTGCTGCAACGTGGGCTGCCTGCAGGGTCGATTCGGTATTCATGGCGTCTCCTTCGGTGGGCGAGGCTGCTGTACCGCAGCCAACAGTGTGCAATATACGGTCGCGCCCCTGCCTGCGCCCGCCAAAAGCGACGAGATGCAGATTTACGCGACTGGAATGCAAAAAGCCGCGCTGAACCGTGTGACTGGGAATCCTGCCTCCGGTAAGATGATGCAAACTTGACACAATTGGAGCAATCAATGGCTGGCAGCCTGCTGTTATTACTGGACGACATCGCAAGCGTCCTCGACGACGTAGCGGTAATGAGCAAAGTGGCGGCGAAGAAGACCGCCGGCGTGCTTGGCGACGACCTGGCGCTGAACGCCCAGCAGGTGACCGGCGTCCATGCCGAGCGCGAAATCCCGGTGGTGTGGGCGGTGGCCAAGGGCTCGTTCAAGAACAAGGCGATCCTGGTGCCGGCGGCGCTGGCCATCTCGGCCTTCGTGCCCTGGCTGATCACCCCGCTCCTGGTGATCGGCGGCGCCTTCCTGTGCTTCGAGGGCGCCGAGAAGCTCGCCCACAAATTCCTGCACAAGGAAGAATACACCCAGCACAAGGCCGAACTGTCGGCCGCCCTGGCCAATCCTGCGGTCGACATGGTCGAACTGGAAAAGGACAAGATCAAGGGCGCGGTGCGTACCGACTTCATCCTGTCGGCGGAAATCATCGTGATCGCCCTGGGTACCGTGGAAAACGCCCCATTCAGCCAGCAGGTCATGGTGCTGGTCACCATTGCGCTGGCGATGACGATCGGCGTGTACGGCCTGGTGGCGGCCATCGTCAAGATGGACGACGCCGGCCTGTACCTGAGCCAGAAGGCCGGCGGCCTGGCGCGCAACACCGGCAAGCTGCTCTTGGCCACGGCCCCGCGCCTGATGAAATTCCTGTCGGTGGTGGGCACCGCGGCCATGTTCATGGTCGGCGGCGGCATCATTGCCCATGCCTGGGCGCCGCTGCACCATTTCTCGGAAAGCACTGCCGGCATGGTGGCGGGTGTACCGGCGATCGGCGGCGTGCTGGCGGCGATCGCGCCGACCGTGGTCGATGCGATTGCCGGCGTGATCGTCGGTGCGCTGGTGCTGGTGGTGGTCACCCTGGTGCAGCGCATGCGCGGCAAAAAGGCCGTGGCGCACTGAGCACCGCCTGCTTCCTGGAAAACGCGCCCCGGCAACGGACGGCGCGTTTTTTTCTTCTGGCCTAGACTGATGGCGGCGTCGGCTCGTCCTTGCGCGTCAGGGCGGTCCCGGCAGCCAGTCCGAGCGCCAGCGCTGCGTAGACGATCGCCAGGCCCGGCGTGGAGATACGCTTCTCGTAGCCCGGCTGGAAGCGCCTGGGAGTAAGCTTGTAGTCGGCAAACGCGGCAAAGGCCGAGGTGGCGGCAGAGGCAGTCAGGATGCCGACTGGCGTCTTGCGGTCCAGGTATTTGCCTGCCACTTTTTCGAACGCGATGGACCAGAAGGTGGAACTGGCATGGTGGATCAGGTAGCCCGGGACGGTGTAGCGCATCGAAGGCTTGTTGTGCAGGGCCGCGTTCTCGCCGTTCACGTAATGGCTGACTGCATTGGTCGGCGCGAAAGCGCTGCCGGTTTCCTTCTTGCCGACAATGGCCAGCGCCACCGTCGACAGGATGCTCGAGGCGGCGCCGGAAACGATGCCCCGCTGTAGTGTCGTGGTCCAGTCTTGCATGAGATCCCCTTCAGATTCGGTAACAGAATGCATGGATGTGAATGTTGTTGGCTTGACCACAATACCGAACAATCCGTTCGGCTGGCGCGCCGATTTGCGAGTGCAGCGGCGAGCGCAGCGGCCGGGCCCGTCCGAAATACATAACAAGCTGATTTAAAAGGAGAAAATCATGCTGGCTTACCAGATTCTTCCCGGTGCGAACATCGACGGGCTGCAGTGTGTGGATTACCCGGACCGCGACCTGGCGCTGGGCGAGGTGCGCATCCGCGTGCATGCGGTGTCGCTGAACTATCGCGACCTGATGGTCGCCAGCGGTAACTACCTGGTCAACGTGGACGACCCGATCATCCCGTGCTCGGACGGCGCCGGCGAAGTGCTGGCGACCGGGCCGGGCGTGACGCGCGTGCAGGTGGGCGACCGCGTCGTCGGCTCGTTCTTCCCGCATTGGGCCGACGGCAAGACCTCGCCTGAGAAAATCCGCCGTTCGCTCGGCGGCGACATCGACGGCATGCTGGCCGAAGAAGTCGTCCTGCACGAGGACGCGCTGGCGAAGATCCCGGCCAGCCTGAGCTTCGTGGAAGCGTCCACCATGCCCTGCGCCGGCGTCACCGCCTGGAATGCCATCTTCGTGTCGAGTAACGGCATCAAACCGGGCGACACCGTGCTGCTGCTGGGGACCGGCGGTGTCTCGGTGCTGGGCATGCAGCTGGCCAAGGCGGCCGGCCTGCGCACCATCATCACCTCGTCCAGCGACGACAAGCTGCAGCGCGCGCGCGAGCTCGGCGCCCACCACACGATCAACTACCAGGAGATCCCGGAATGGCATGAGGAAGTGCTGGCCCTCACGCAAGGCAAGGGCGCGGACGTGGTGCTGGAAGTGGGCGGCAAGGGCACGGTCAACCGCTCGGTGTCGTCGGCGGCGATGGGCGGGACGGTGGCGATCATCGGTGGCGTGAGCGGCTTCGGGGGCGAAGTGAACCCGGCATCACTGCTGGCCACGGCCAAGCGCCTGGTCGGCATTTTTGTCGGCAGCCGCGGCATGCTGGACGAGGTGATGCGCTTTGCCGACGTGGCCGGCATCAAGCCCGTGATCGACCGCGTCTTCCCCTTCGCCCAGGCCCAGGAGGCTTACCGCTACATGGAATCGGGCTCGCACTTCGGCAAGGTGGTGATCGACGTGACCGGCCGGTCTTGATTACCGCTTGATCGGTACCAGTTCGATCTCGAACACCTTCGGCCACAGCTTGCCGGTGACGAACAGGCGCCGGCGCTTGCTGTCCCAGGCGATGCCGTTCAACACGGCGTCCGGGTCGGCGGTGCGGCGCTGCGCGGGCGGCAGCAGGCCCTCCAGGTTGATCACGCCCTTGACCTTGCCGCTGGCCGGGTCGATGCGGATGATCAGGTCGCTGCCCCAGACGTTGGCAAACAGTTCGCCGTCGACCATTTCGAGCTCGTTGAGCTGGGTGACCGGCTTGCCTTCGTGCGTGACCTGGATGCGGCGCAGTTCCTGGTAGTTGTTTGGCGCGAGGACGCGGATAGTGGCGCTGCCGTCGCTCATGTAGACCTGCTTCGCGTCGCTGGCCAGGCCCCAGCCTTCGCCCGCGTACTTGAAGGTGTTCTTCAGCCTGAAGGTCTTCATGTCGAAGACATAGCCGACCTGCGAGGTCCAGGTCAGCGCCACGATGTCGTGGCCGACCGGGGTCGAGCCTTCGCCGAAGACGTCGGCCGGCATGTCGGCTTTTTGCAGTACCTTGCCGCTGCCCAGGTCCACCCTGCGCAGCGAGGAGCTGCCGGCGCGGCCCGTGGTCTCGAACAGGTGGCCGTCGCGGAAGAACAGGCCCTGCGTGAAGGCCTTCTGATCGTGCGGGTAGGCGTTCTTGACGACGAAGCCGTACAGGGGAACGGCCGCCTGGGCGGCGCCGGCGAGCGTGCAGGCGAGGGCGAAGGTGGCGAGTCGTTTCAGCATGGTGACGACTGTAGCATGACCCTATTTAAAACAGCGAGAGGTTCGACGATTCAACTGGCGCCTTGCGCACCGTCTGCGGCGCCGCCCAGTCCTTCATGCGCCCCGCCGGATACGGCCGCAGGAAGCTGCGCGCCATCTCCACGTCGCGGCAGGCCAGCCAGTCCCCGACTTCATCGGGCGCGATCACGACCAGCGAGCGCTTTTCGTCGTCCGGCTTGTGCATGCGCGACATGAGCGGGTGGTCGTCGGCATTGATCGTGATCTGGGTGAACGAGGACGACATCGCGCCATCGGCATCAACCCAATCGCGCCACAGGCCCGCTACAAAAAACAGGCTGTCGTCCTGCATCCCGATCGCGTGGCGCTGCGCGCGGCCGCTTTCGTAGCAGGGTTCGTAGAACCAGGCCATCGGCACGGCGCACAGCTGCAGCCGGCGCCAGGCTGGCGCGAACGAACGCCGCTCGCCCAGCGATTCGGCGCGCGCATTCATTGTGTCGAAGGGCTTGACGCCGGGCGGGATGTGCCGGCGCGGCACCATGCCGTAGCTGGCCAGGCAAGGCTCTATCCCGCCGTCGCTGCCGCGCTTGACGATCGGGGCCAGGTAATCTTTCCAGACTTCGTCGGGCCAGCGCCAGTCGGCGGGTAAATCGCTGAAGGCGCCGAGCGTGCCGAATTGCTCGCGGGTGGGGGTGTGGTAGTTGACGCACATGATGTGGCCAGCATAGTGCTGCGGACGCAGCTTGGCAACCGCCGGCGCGGCTAGTAGTAGGCAATCAGCCGCCCGGCGGTGATCACGGCAATCCACAAGGCCAGCGACAGCAGCGCGTGCAGCACGGCCACCGGCGGCGCACGCCCGGTCCAGGCGTCCGCCTGCCGGTAAGGCCCGGCATGGAAGGCGAGGGCGTTGATGCCCGCAACCAGGATCAGGCCGAGCTTGAGCAGGAAGACGCGGTTGGCCAGCAACGCCACCGGATCGGCGATGAACAGCAGCAGTCCGGTAGGCACGACCAGCAGCATGCTGCCGGCCGACCAGGGCAGCAGGTGGCGCGCCAGCGCCTTGACCGGGAGCTGGCGGCCGAAGCCGAGCACGCGCAGGTCGAACATCGCCACCGCCCCCACCAGCACGGCAAAGCCGAGGATGTGGAGGGTCTCGACGATCGGGTAGAGCCAGGGGTGTTCGCGCAGGGCCAGCGCCAGCGGCAGGGACGCGGCCCAGGCGGCCGTCTCGCCTGCGCGCATGTCTTGCACCGGAATCAGCGCAGCTCCGTGGTCTTGTCCTTGATCGTGATGCGTTCGGCGCGCAGCTCGTCCGCCTTGCTGCGGTGTGGATAACCCATCACCGTGGCCTGGGCGCCGACCGCCAGGTTTTCCTTCGGCAGGCCGCGGTTTTCCATGCGTCCGGGCGGGGCCAGCACCACCAGCCAGGTCTTGTCGGCCGTCTTGAGGCGAACGTAGCCATGCGGCTGCATGTAGCCGGACTCCGCGATGGTGCCGGCCAGCGTGAGCGGTTTGTCGGCGTTGTACTCGCTCCAGCCGTGGTGGGCGGAGGCTGTGGTGGCCACCAATGCGGCCAGCAGGAACCAGCGTTTCATGGGCACACTCCAGTGATGGAAAGGACAAGCCATTCTACGCCCGGGTGCTGCGAGCCACCGTCAGTTTTCGGCGACATGCGCGCACGGCTGCGGGATCGGCTAAGCTGAGCATTCATCGACCTTGCACCCTTCCGCCATGCCGAACCAGCGTCCCGCCACCCAGGCCGACCTTGCCGCCATGTGGGCCTTGCGCACCCGTGCGGTCCGCGTTTCCTGCGCCTCGCATTATCCGTCCGAGGTGATCGACACCTGGTGCGCCAGCCCGGCGCCGGAATCGCTCCCCGGCCTGGTGGCCGCCGGCGGCGCCCTGGTGGAGGAACAAGATGGATGCATGCTCGGCTACGCCATCCTCGACCTGGACAGCGGCGAAGTCGATGCGGTCTTCGTCGATCCAGGCCAGCAGGGACGCGGCATCGCCTTGCGGCTGCTGGCGGCGCTCGAAGCGATGGCGGTGGCCCGCGGCTTGACACGGCTGTTTCTCTCGGCCTCGCTCAACGCGGTGCCCTTCTACGAACGCGCAGGTTTTGTCGCGCTGCGCGAAGAGCTCTACCCGCACCGCAGCGGAATCGCGCTGCGCTCGGTCTTCATGGAAAAGCTGCTTCCATGCGGCCCGCATGGACCGGGGCAGGGCGGCTCGGTAGACTAGCCGCGACACTTCGGGAGACAAGATGCACCGCATGTTTTTACCTGCCGCGCTGCTGGCGGCCAGCTTCGGCATATCCGGTTCCGCGCAGGCCGCCGAGGCGTGCAGCGGTATCGCCGCCGACCTCGCGGCCATGACCGGCGCCGACCAGGCGCTGCGGCATCGCCTGGACTTCCTCGATCCGGAGAATCCTGCGCAGGTGAAGCTGCGCGGGCAGCTGATGCTGGTCGACCGTACCAACACCGAACGCCTGAAGGCATGGGTGGCGCGCTGTGGGTGGCCGACCAAGGCAAAATTTGGGGAACAGGCTGCGGGCAGCGCCTGGCTGCTGGCACAGCATGCAGACCATGACACCGCGTTCCAGAAGCAGGCGCTGGTGCTGATCGAGCAGGCGGCCGCCGCGAGCGGCGAAGGCGTAAACAGCAACCTGGCCTATCTCGCGGACCGGATCGCGGTGGCGGAAAAACGCCCGCAGCCCTATGGCACGCAGCTCGAGTCGACATCCAGCAACCCCTGCGACCTCGATTTCTCGCCGCTGGAAGACCGGGCGAAAGTGGAAGCGCGCCGCGCGGCGCTCAAGATGCCGCCGCTGGATGCCTACAAGCGGATGGTGCTGGACATGCAGCATTGCCAGGGCATGGTCAAACGACAGTAAATGTCATGTCTGTTCAGGGTGTTGATTGTGCTGCGTTGATTTCGGCGGCCAGGGCGGCCACCAGTTCGCCGGCGGGCATGCTGCGCGCCCGGGCGAAGCCGGTGCCGCCCCAGTTGACGGAGTAATCCTGGCTGCCCTTGCTGGACGCCGCGGCCTGCAGCGCCTTGGCGGCGTCGTAGGCGATCGGATAGTCCGGCAGCGGCGGATGGCCGGGTGCGCCGATCTCGGTAAACAAGTGGTTGACGATGCCGCGCGCGGGCCGTCCCGAAATGACCGGCGTGAGTTCGGTCTGCAACCCGGCGCCCTGCGCGATCAGCGCGCGGTGGTGCGGCGGCGCCGAGGATTCCGGGCAGGCGATGAAGGCGCTGCCCATCTGGACTGCGCTGGCGCCATGCTGGAGCGCGGTGCGGATATCGTTCCCGTCCATGATGCCGCCGGCGGCCACCAGGGGCACCGACACCTTGCCGGACAGCCGGCGCAGCAAGTCGAACGTGGACAGCGCCGCGTCTGGCGCGGAAGGATCGAACATGCCGCGGTGCCCACCCGCCTCGATGCCCTGGGCGACGATCACGTCGATGCCGGCCGCTTCGATCTGCAGCGCTTCTTCCAGCGAGGTCGCGGTGGTGAACAGCACGATGCCGGCCGCTTTCAGCGCATCGATCTGCCTTTGCTCCGGCAGGCCGAAATGAAAACTGACCACGGCAGGGCGCTCGGCCAGCAGCAATTCGAACATCGCCTCGTCGGACAGGAAGCTGCGGTAGATCTCGGTCAAGCCCGCCGGCGGTTCGGCGCCGAAGCGGGCGAAATGCGGGCGCAGCCATTCCAGCCAGGCCGCTTCGCGCGCCGGGTCGCTCCTTGCGGGCGCATGGGTGAACACGTTGACGTTGAAGGGCTTGTTCGTTTTTTCGCGCACGGCGGCGATGGCCGCATGCGCCTGCTGCGGCGTGCTCGTGCCCACTGCAATCGAACCGAGGGCGCCTGCTTCCGACACGGCCGCGGCCAGCGCGGGGGTCGAGACCCCCGCCATCGGGGCCTGGATGATCGGGTGGCGGATGTTCAGCATCGACAGCAGGTTGGCGCGCATGATCGGCTCCGGCGAAAGGAAGGTCGGAACACGAGTATAGCGAGAGCTGCGCGCTTACGCTGAGCGCACCAGAACGACGGCCAGCACCAGCATCAGGGTCCCGGTAAAGGCTTCGATGGCGCGCCACACCGCCGGGCGGCCCAGCACCGGGGCGTAGCGCCGGGCGCCGAGGCCGAGTCCCGCGAACCACAGCACCGACGCCGTCATCGCACCGGCCGCGAACGAGGGCCTGGCGTCGCCGGCCAGGCTGCTGCCGACCGCGCCGAGCAGCACCACGGTGTCGAGGTAGACGTGCGGGTTGAGCAGCGACAGTGCCAGCACGGTGGCCAGCGCGCGGCCCAGCGTCTGCGCCCCCTGCCCCGACAGCTCGAGCGAGGCGCTTCCCTGCAGGCTGCTCTTCCAGCAGCGCCAGCCATACCAGACCAGGAAGACGGCGCCTCCGTAGCGCGCCACGGCCAGCAGCAGCGGCGAGGCTTCGACGATGGCGCCCAGCCCTGCAATGCCGAGGGCGATCAGGAGCACGTCGACCACGATGCAGGTGACAACCGTCGCCAGCACGTGCTGGCCGCGCACGGCGGTGCGGATGACGTGGACGTTCTGGGCGCCGATGGCCATGATCAGGCTGGCGCCCAGGCCCAGCCCCTGCAGATAAACCTGTTGCGAAAACATGCGGACTCCTTGTGAGAACCGGCATGTTCCATGTCAAGGCACCGTAATTCAAATATATTCATGATATTTAAAGACGCATAAGAAAAATTAATCCAATGCAGATCGATCCCCGCCGCAGCGCCGCCTTCATGGCCGCCGTCGATACCGGCAGCCTGGAGCTGGCGGCCGCGCAGCTGGCCATCACGCCGTCGGCCGTCTCGCAGCGCATTTCGGCGCTGGAGCAGGATTTCGGCACGCCGCTGCTGGTGCGCAGCCGTCCCTGCCGGCCCACCGGGCCGGGCACGCGCCTGCTGCAATACCTGCGCCGCAGCACCCTGCTGGAATCGGAATTCCTGGCCGAGATGGGCATGGACGAGGGGCCGGTGCGGGTAGCGCTGGCGGTCAACAACGACACCCTCGCCACCTGGCTGCTGCCGGTGCTGGCGCCGATATTGAAAGCGGAAGAGCTGCTGGTGGAATTCGTGCTCGATAACCAGGGCCATACCTTCGCCCTGCTGGAGCAGGGCCGGGTGGTGGCCTGCATCGCGGGAGAAGCCACGCCCATGCATGGCTGCACGGTGAGCACGCTGGGCCTGATGCGCTACCGGATGGTGGCCTCCAGCGCCTTTGCACGCACCTGGTTCCCCGATGGCTTCAACCGCGACGCCGCGCAACGCGCGCCGGTGGTGGTGTTCGACCGCAAGGATTCGCTGCAGTCGGCCTTTTTACTGAAGCACTTCGGGCTGCCGGAAGGCGCCTATCCCTTCCACTACGTGCCGGCGAGCGATCCGTACGGCCAGGCGATCCGCCTCGGCATGGGGTATGGCCTGCTGCCGCTGGAGCAGTGCGAGGCGATGCTGGTTGACGGAACCATGGTCGACCTGACCCCGCCGCTGCATGTGGACGTGCCACTGTACTGGCACGCCTGGCGCATCCAGCCGCCGCGCCTGGAGCGCATGGGCGCCGCGCTCCTGAAGGCCGCACGCGGCGTGCTGCTGCCGCTTCCTTAGGAGGTCGACGACAGGCTGACGAGCCGCAGGCGCGAAGGCCGGCGGCGCTCCACGCCAGGCGAGCGTTCCACCGGCCAGCACTGCGCCACGCCCCACAGCACTTCGGGAATCAGGAACAGCCACACCAGCGGCAGCCCGCCCTCGGCCAGCGCCCAGATCATCCAGCCCGCGAACAGGAAGCGCCCGACCCCGTCGTAGCGTCCCAGCGCCAGGCTGGGCTGGAACAGCCGCATGGCGGACCACAGCATGACCAGGCTGCCCATCAGGCAGGTGATCAGGATGTTCACCAGCGCGAACGGCGCCAGCGGCTCGCCGCCCATCCAGACATTGGTGCTTGATAACTGGGCATGCAGCATGGCGAAGGTCCAGGGGGTGGCGAAGGGCGCGGTCACGACGATGTCGTACAGCGCGCTGGCACGGGTGATGTGGAAGTAATTTGATAACGACATGGTCGGCATGGCCTGCTCCTGCTGCAAAGATTGCGCATTCCCGATGCTGCCATGCCTGCCTTGAACGCTTCTTGCGGTGGACGAAGAAGGGACACCGAGAACGCTTGTGTCCACGATCAGGTGCCGATGCGGCCCCCGTCATTTTTCGTGATCACGATCGTCGCCGAACGCGGGCGCTTGCCGGCGCCGTAGCCCGCATTCGATGGCCACTGGCTGGTGTACCTGGTGGGGTCGCCGACATTCGCGGACGCCGTGCTCTCGCCCGGGTGCTGGATGTTCACGAACAGCGCCTTGCCGTCCGGAGTCTCAGCGATGCCGGTGATCTCCGAGCTGACCGGACCGACCAAAAAGCGCTTGAGTGTGTCGGGGGTAGCGGCCAGGCCGACATAGGTGTCCACGTTCAGGATGGTACCGTTGGCGCGCGGGTAGCTCAGGGAGACCTTCTTGCCGTCGCCGACCTGGCCCGGCACGCCGGCCAGCATCATGCAATTGGTGACATCGGTGTAGGCGCCGTCGTCGGTCTGGAACCAGCAGATGCCGGTGGCGGCGCTGAAAGCCAGGCCGTCCGGGCTGGAAAAATCCTGGTCGGCGGAGAGGCCGGACAGGTTGACCGTGGCGGCGGCAGCGGCTTCGGCGCCGAACAGGTAGACGTCCCAGCGGAAGCTGGTGGCAGCCGGGCCGGCAGTTCCTTCCCTGACGCGGATGATGTGGCCGTTCGGGTTGCCCACCTGCGCGGTGCTGCCCTTCATGTCGGTGTAGACGCGCGGGTTGGCGGCGTCCGGCGCGCTCTGGCTTGCGCCGCCTGGCTCGACGCGGCGGTTGCTGTTGTTGGTGAGCGTGAAGTAGATCTCGCCGTTGACCGGGTTCACCGCGCACCATTCGGGGCGGTCCATCCTGGTGGCGCCCACGGCGTCGCCCGCCAGCCTGGCGTTGACCAGCACGTCGGCCTGGCCGGCGAACGCGTAGCCGGCGTAGGCGGCGATCAGGGGATGGGCGATCGACAGCTCGATCCACTGGCCGCTGCCGTCGGCCAGGAATCTGGCGACGTACAGCTTGCCGTCGTCGAGGTATTTGTCGCCGGTGGCGATGCGGTCCGGCGCCGTGGCATCGTCAGCGCTCCACCGCGCGGTCGACACGTACTTGTAAATGTATTCGTTACGCGAGTCGTCGCCCATGTACACGGCCAGCGGCTGGCCCACCACCACCTTGCCGAAGGCCGCGCTTTCGTGGGCGTAGCGCCCCAGGGCGGTGCGCTTCTTGATGACGCGGGTCTTGTCATAGGCGTCCATCTCGACGATATAGCCCATGCCGTTCATCTCGTTGCGGTAGTCGTCGCTGCCGTCCGCCGATGCGCCCTTCCGGCCCAGGTTCCAGCGTGCGTATTTGTCATCCAGGCCGCCGGTTTCCCAGCCGTGACGCGAGGCCGCGCCGGCGTCCCGCCCGTAGCGCTTGAGCGAGACCACGCTCTTGTCGGCGCGCGCGGCATCGTCCGCAGCGGCGCGGGTGAAATATCCCGACCAGTTTTCTTCGCCCGACAAATAGGTGTTCCACGGGGTCTTGCCGGTGCCGCAGTTGTTGAGCGTGCCGCGGATCCTGGTGCCGTTGGTCGAATATCGCGTGACGACCAGCGCATTGCCGCGCACCGGACCCGAGATCTCGATCTCGGTCTGCTGGTGCACGCGCCGGTTGAAGGGCGAATCCTTCAGGTATTCCCATTTCGCGCCGTTCCTGCGTACTTCGACCACGGACAGGCCGTGCAGCGCCATTTCCTTGTCCACCTCGGCGGCCGGGCGCGGCAGGCTCATGGTGCCGCCGTTCGGGTGCAGGAAGAAGGCGGACAGCTTCTCGTCGATGGTGGCTTCGTGGTTGATCGCCAGCAGGCCGCGGTCGTTGGCAGTGGTCGATGCCGCGCCGGCGCCGGAGAGCGGGAAGAATTCCATGCCGTCGTGCTGGTCGCCGGCGCGATTTTCATGATCGGTATCGCTGCCGTCGTTCTTGAACGCGGCCGTGGACGCGGTGAGCGGGTCGCCCATCGCGTACAGGATGCTGGCCGTGTAGCCAGCCGGTACCACCACGGCGTCAAGCAGGCTCTTGGACACGGCCGTAAAGCCGAGCAGCTTGTCGGTCGGCGGCGTGACCGCGACCGGCGGGGTGCCGGTGGCCGAGCCGCCGCAGCCACCCAGCCCCAGGGCGCCGAGCATCGCGGTGGCGGCCGAGGCGGCGCCGCCGCGCAGCAGGCTGCGTCGGCTCAGGCGCGCTTCCAGCACGCTGCTGAAATGCTCATTCGACGAAACGTTGGTGTCGGTGTCATCATGGTCGACAGGGATGCGGGCGAGATCAAACGGCTTGTTCACGGAGGGTCCTGTTCGGTGGGGGGTAAGTCCGTGCATGGTAGGCAGCCAAGATGACTGCCTCGTGACGCTTCGATAACAGTTCCGTGACAAGCCGGCGTATCCCGCGCCCCTCCCTCCCGCCATGCGGATATACTGCCGAGGCCCCTCCCATATCGCGCAGCATCCGCTACCAAGGACAGATTGCATGCAGCATCGCAGTACCCCCGCCCCGACCATCGACCCGGCCGCCCTCGGCCTGCAACTCTTCGAAGCCAGTCCCGACTGCGTCAAGCTGCTTGACGCCGAGGGCCGCATCGTCGCCATGAACCATAACGGCCAGCGCGCCATGGACATCACCGACGTCACCCGGCTGGTCGGCAATGTCTGGTCGACCCTGTGGCCCGATGCCAGCCGCGCCGACATCGATGCGGCGATCGACGCTGCGCGCAGCAAGGGCAACGGCCATTTCCGCGGCGCCTGCCCGACCGCCGCCGGCACGCCAAAATGGTGGGACGTCACGGTCAGTGCGGTGGGCGCGCCAAGCAATGGGCTGCTGGTGATCTCGCGCGACATCACGGCGCAGGTCGAGGCCGACGCCGAGCGCGAACGCCTGGTGCGCCAGCTCCGTGCCGCCAACGACCGCATGGAAGACGTGTTCCGCCAGGCGCCGGCCTTCATGTGCGTGCTCACCGGCCCGGACCATGTGTTCGAGATGATCAACGAGCGTTACCTGGAGCTGGTGGGCGGGCGCGATCCGGTCGGCGTGCCGCTGCGCGAGGCGCTGCCGGAGATCGCCGGCCAGGGTTTCATCGAGATGTTCGACCGCGTGTACCAGACCGGCGAGCCGTTTACCGGCACCGACGTCCCGGTCATGCTGCGGCGGCGCCCGGGCGCGCCGCTCGAGCGGCGCTTCGTCGACCAGGTCTACCTGCCGCTGCGCGACCCCGAAGGCAGGGTCACCGGAATCCTGGTGCACGGCGTGGACCAGACCGAGCGCAAGCTGGCCGAGATCGGGCTGTACGAAAGCCGCGAGCGCTTCGAGAAGATCGTCAGCCAGGCCGCCACCGGCGTGGTGCAGATGGATCCGCAAGGCCGGATCACCCTCGTCAACCAGAAATACTGCGACATGGTGGGCCGCACCGAAGCCGAACTGCTGGGCGCCAGCGTACTCGACGTCACCGCGCCCGATTCGTTGCCGGTCACGCTCGAGGCGGTGCGCCGCCTGGCCGAGGGCGAGGCCGGCGTGATCGTCGACAAGCAGTACCAGCGGCTCGACGGCTCGCTGATGCCGGCCACCAGCAGCGTCAATGCGCTGCGCGGCCCGAATGGCGAATTCCAGGGCCTGGTGGCGATCGTGGTCGACACCACGGACGCCAAACGCGCCGCCGAAAAGCTGCGCGCCAGCGAGGAACGCTACCGCACCCTGTTCGAATCGGTCGACCAGGGCTTCTGCATCTTCGAGATGATCTACGACGAGCAGGAGCGGCCGGTCGATTACCGCTTCCTCGAGATGAACAAGATGTTCGAGTCGCACACCGGCCTGCACGACGCGATCGGCAAGACCGCGAAAGAGCTGCTGCCCACGCTCGACAGCTTCTGGTTCGAGACCTACGGCCGGGTCGCGCAAACGGGCGAGCCGGTGCGCTTCGAGAACGAGGCGCCGGCCATGGGCCGCTGGTTCGACGTCTACGCCACCCGCATCGGCGCGCCGGGCAACTACAAGGTGGCGCTGCTGTTCAGCGACATCACGACCCGCAAGCAGTCCGAGGACACCCTGCGCAAGCTGGCCGCCGACCTGGCCGAGATGGACCGCCGCAAGACCGAATTCCTGGCCACCCTGGCGCACGAGCTGCGCAACCCGCTGGCCCCGATCCGCAGCGGCTTGAGCGTCATGCGCCTGAAGGGCGATAACGCGGCCACGGTGGCGCGCGTGCGCGAGATGATGGAACGGCAGGTCAGCCACATGGTGCACCTGATCGACGACCTGCTCGACATCGCCCGCATCAGCGGCGGCAAGCTCGAACTCAAGAAGGAGCGCGCCGACCTGCGCGCCGTGCTCTCCAGCGCCATCGAGACCAGCCTGCCCCTGGTCGAGAGCGGGCGGCACGAGCTGTCGGTCGACCTGCCGGAGCTGCCTGTGATGGCCGACGTCGACGTCACCCGCATCGCCCAGGTGGTGGCCAACCTGCTCAACAACGCGGCCAAGTACACGCCGGCCGGCGGCAAGATCGGCCTGTCGATGGCGGTCGACGATTGGGAAGCGGTCATCACGGTGTCCGACAACGGCATCGGCATCCCGGAAGACGCGCTGGCCTCGGTGTTCGAGATGTTCAGCCAGATCGGCGACCATACCGACCGCTCGCAGGGCGGTCTGGGGATCGGCCTGTCGCTGGTGCGGCGGCTGGTGGACATGCATGGCGGCTGGGTTTCGGCCGCCGGCAGGGGGCCGCAGGCCGGCAGCGTGTTCACGGTGCGCCTGCCGCTGGCGGCCCTCGACGAAGATGCTGCAGCCGCGGGCGCCGCGGTCGCCACGAGTGCGGGCGGCGCCGGCGAAGGCATGAAGATCCTGGTGGTGGACGACAACGTCGACGCCGCCGTGACGCTGTCGATGATCCTGGAAGCCTGCGGCTACACGGCGCAGGTGGCCCACGACGGCGCCGCGGCGGTGGAGGTGGCGCGCAGCTTCCGTCCGCAAGTGGCCTTCCTCGACATCGGCATGCCCGGCATGGATGGCTACGACACGGCCCGGGCCATGCGCCAGGTGCCCGAGCTGGCCGGCATGACCCTGGTGGCGCTGACCGGCTGGGGCGCCGACAGCGATCGCCAGAAGTCGAACGAGGCCGGCTTCGACCATCACCTCACCAAGCCGGTGCAGCTGGCCGTGGTCCAGGAGTTGCTGGGGCAGCTCGCGGCCTGAGGCGGCCTGGGCCTGGCGCCCGGGCCTGTGGGCGTGATCCGGCTGCCTGCGCCGCCGTTTCGCGATGTGGCGTATTCTCATGCTCACGGCATTAAAGCCAGCAACGACATGCGGTGGACACCTTGAGCGAGCACACTCTTTCAGCAATCAAGCTGGGCGCGCAGCAGCTGGCGGACGTCGTCACCTTGCCCGCGCCGCGGCGCTACACGCATTTCGTGCGGCAGGTGGCCGAAAACCGCGAAGTGTGGGGGCTGTACCGCGACGGCTGGGCGCTGGCCAAGACCGATGACGGCACCCTGGTCTTTGCCATGTGGCCGGCCAGCGAATTCGCCGACCTCTGCGCCGAATTCGAATGGGAGGGCTACGAGCCGCAATCCTTCCCCCTCGACGACTTGATGACCGACCTGCTGCCGCAACTCGAGGAAGACGGCGTGTTGCCGGGCATTTTCTATACGCCGGGCGACCGCGGACTGACGCCGACCATCTACATGCTGCGCGTCGACCTGGAGCGGGCGCTGAACCGCTAGCGGCCGTGCTACAGGCTGTGCAGCTCGTAGCGCACGTCGCGCCGGTCCTGCGTCTGCAAGCCTTCCACCAGATAGGCATCCCAGCCCAGGCGTCCCTCGTCGCCCGCCAGCCGGATGTTGTGCACGTCCGCCGCCAGCAGCACCAGCTCGACTTCGTATTCGAGGCACACCCCCGTGAACATCGACAGCATGCTCTTGAGCGCGCGTGCAGCCAGGCCGCCGGGCAAAAAATTGTTGAAGCCGGCGCGGTCGAGCGGTCCCACCACCAGCCGCAGGCGCAGGTCGCGTTGCCAGACCCGGGCGCCGGCAATGGCGCCCACGCCCAGCACCGCATTGCTGCTCCCCAGGATGGTCTGCTGGCTTGGGGGCACGTCATACCAGCAGCCGACGAACTGCTCGGCGACGACTTGCTGGCCGAAGTATTCCGCCAGCACCCGCGCCAGTTGCACGCTCGACGCCGGGCGGTGCCGGATCGAGGACGCGAAATACGCCAGCGATTCGTCCAGCACCGTGCCATCCTCGCTGCCCGCCAGGCGCTGCCGCAGCGACTTGTCGCCCAGTCCTGCCAGGCTCAGCAGCAGTGGCAGGAAGCTGTCCTGGCCGTCGAGCTGGTATTGCAGCGCCAGCCGATACTTGCGCCAGGCTTCGTAGAACAGGGCCAGCGAGCGGTTCGAGAAGGTGTCGAGGAAAGCCCGCGCGCCTTCGTCCTTTTCCAGCGACTGGTGTTCGGCGATGCGCTCGGTGTAGTGCAGGGGCAGGATGCCCTGGCCACCGAGCAGGCCCATGAACGAGGGCGTCAGGCGGATGTATTTGAGGGAGCCGTCCTGCAGGGCCGCGCCCAGGGCCGCCGCTTCGGTGTCGATGTCGCGCGGTTCGGCCTGGATCGCCTCGACCTGGCTGGCCGGGAAACCCAGCGAGAGCGAATTCTGGAAACGCAGGAAGTTCGCCACCAGTTCCTTGCGCGGCAGCCCGCGCCGCCGCGCCCACAGCTCGAGCATGCGCACCGCCTGGAAATACTCGAAGCGGTAGGGCTCGCGGAACAGGCGGTCGATTACAGCAGGCTCAAATCGCCGCTGCGTGGCTGGCATGTCAATAAGTCTTCTCCGGTTTTGTTCGACACGATCACCAGCTGGGTGAAGCTGTTGGCATGCACGTAGAGGGCGAGGAAGCGCTCGATGATCTGGGCAAAGGCGTGGATGCCGCTGCCGACGAATGCTTCTTCATCGATGCTCAGGCGCACCTCGACGCCGCGTACCAGGCAGGTGAACGGATTGCCGGCCAGCCAGGTGGTGGCAGGACGCTGCGCGATCGACTTGATGCCGCCGATCTGGCGCTGCGACGAGGGAGAGCGCGGCAGGTCGTACAGCGCCAGCATCTCGCGGAAGGCCTCGACCCCGCCATCGGCCAGCGACAGGTGGTTCAGCGCCAGGTGCGAGATCAGGCGCCAGTGCGCGCCGCGGCCGCTGGCGAAGCGATACGAGGCCGTGGGTTTGCGCAGGAAAGCGATGGCGCGCACGTTCGACCCGCCTTCGAGGAACAAATCGCCGCCCGCCTGGCCGTAGCTGAGCGAGGCGGGCAGGTCGCGGTTGGTGCAGGTGAGCTCGATGTTGAGGGTATCGGTTTCGACTTCAGCCGGGTCGAAATCGATGTCGACGATCGAGACCTGGGTCTCGAAGCCGGGGCTTTTTTCAAGCAGCGATTCGTCGCGCCTCACCGCGTAATAATGGCCGGCGTCTTCCGGCGTCTGCGCATGCCGCAACGCATAGAAGGGGCGAAACTGCACCAGGGTTTCGCCCTGCGGCGTCTGGCGCATCAGGCTCAATGATTCGATCGCAACCACCTCGTAGGCAAAGGCACGGCGCGCATCGGCCAGCACCGGATAGCTGGCGCTGGTATGCGTCACGCGAATCGGTTCGCCGCGCTGGCGGAACAGGTTGATCACCGGCGTGCAGCCCAGCTGCACATTGTTGGTGGACAGGGTGCCGAGCATGCGCGCCGTGTTCGAGTCCGAGCGCAGGCCGGACAGCGCCAGGTGCAGGGTCACGCTGCGCGTGCCCGGCGGCGCGGCGGCGGCCAGCGCGGCCAGGTCGATGTCGAAGAAATTGAATTTTTCGGGAAAACAGAAATATTCGGTGAGCAGCCGGTAGGCGGCGTGCGAGCGCGCCGGGAAGTCGATCAGCGCTTCGTCTTCGTCGAAGCCGGCGGGCCGCACCGGCACCACGGGCAGCGCCGTCCAGCGCCCGCTGCTGCCGGCTTCCACATAGGCGCTGACCGTGCGCATGAACAGCGCGTCGCGCAGGGCCGCGCAGAACGAAGGCTCGCCATCGATGAAGACGCGCAGGCCGGGCAGCGCGAGCTGGGCCAGCGAGCCCTGTTCGGCGGTGCAGTCCAGAGTCAGGCTGACGCTGGACGATGCCGCCCCCGGCAGGCGCACGGCCTCGGGCGCGTCGATGATGGCGGAAAACCTGGCCCGGCTCAAGGCCACCGGCGCCACGTCGACCGGATACACGGTGCGGAAGGTACAGGCGGCGCCGCGCACCGGCCGCGTATTGAGCTCGGTGCCGCGCGCAATGGTGCTGGCGCCGCCCTGCTTGGCCGCGCCGCTCACATCCATGCGTGCGATCGAGCAGGAGGGGAAGGGGCGCAGGTAGTGCGGGTACAGCACCTCAAACAGGGCTTCAGTGAATTCAGGGTAGTCGTCGTCCAGACGCCGCGCAATGCGCGCATTGAGCAGCGCGAAGGATTCGATCATGCGTTCGGTGTGCGGGTCTTCGCACACCTCGCCGCTGATCAACAGGCGCCCGGCGATGCGCGGGTAGCGTTCGGCAAATTCGCGCAGGTTGCGGCGCAGATAGCCCAGCTCGCTTTCGTAGTACGGAAGCAATTGTTCCATGCTCAAGCCCCGACCGGCGCCGGACGCATCGCCTTGCCGGCCTTGCAGATGCTGTATTGCAGGGTCGAGGGCGTGAGCACGGCGTCGAAGTTGACCGGCTCCTGCGACACGCTCGCCACCAGCACGGCCGTGATCGAAAAATTCAGGCGGTTGACGGAATCGTCGCGCATCTCCAGCAGCGCGCGCACGTTGCGCAAGCGCGGCTCGTGGCAGCCGATGGTTTTTTCGATGCTGGCGCAGATCGCCGCGCGGTCGGTCGGGCTCGACAGGCAGAGGTCGGCGAAGTCGTTCAGGCCATAGGTGACCATCGAGCGGCTGCATTCCGGGTAAGACGTCAAGTCGCCCTCCGCCACGCTGGAGCGCGTGTTGAGCAGCGACTCGAGGTCGCGCGCCACCGTGTCTTTCAGCTCCTCGATGGTCATGCGCGCCGCCGCGGTCTGGCCCGGCCCGCGCTTCGGCACACCCAGCAGGCGGTCGAACAAGCCTGGTGTAAATCCCTTCATGGGGCTTTCCTCTACCTGTCTCCGGTTGACCCGGGCACCGCGTGTGGACGGAAAAAAAACCAAACCCGATGTTGCCATGCCACGCAGCACCAACGTTTGATCAACTTCACATGGGCAACCCTTTCAAGTTGTTATGGTTTCCGGAGAGTTGTTCCACCGAATCCGACTTGAGAGAAGGCAGAGACATGACCAGCAAGGTTCTCTGGGGCGAAGGCCTGTTATTGCGTCCACAGCACTTCCAGCGGCAAGACCACTATCACGAGCAATGCCTGCACAAGGGCATCAAGGCCGTGCACCCCTACGCCTGGGGCGTCGAGGGCTTGCAGGTCGACCGCGAAGCCCTGGCCAACAGCATGCTGCGGCTGCAGTCGCTGTCGGTGCGCTTCCAGGATGGCGAGCTGGTCGACGCGCCGGAGATCGACGCGCTGCCCGAGCCGGTGGACCTGAGCCTGCTGCAGCAATCGCAGCAGACCGTCACCTATTACATTGCCCTGCCGGGATTGAAACCGTTCAGCGGCAATTTCGCGCCGCCCGGACAGGCCACCAATACGGCGCGCTTCGTCCAGGACAACGCGGACACGCCCGACCTGTACACGCAAGCCGCCCCGGTGCAGCTGGCCTACCTCAAAAAGGCGGTGCGGCTGGTCTCGGAGTTCGAGCCACGCGATTCCTACGTTCACTTCCCGCTGCTGCGGCTGCGGCGCGCGGCCACCGGCGGCTTCGAGATCGACGACAGCTTCGTGCCGCCTTCGCTGTCCCTGGGCGCGGCGCCGGTGCTGTTCCAGGGCTTGCGCCGCCTGCTCGACGCGCTGCAGGCCAAGGTCGCCGCGCTCTACGGCCATCATCGCGAGCCCAGCCGCAACGTGGTGGAGTTCCGCTCCGGCGACATGTCCTCGTTCTGGCTGCTGCATACGGCCAGCTCGGCCTACGCCAGCCTGACCCACCACTTCCATCATCCCGCTCTGCATCCGGAGCGCCTGTATGAAGGCTTGCTCGACGTGGCGGGCGGCCTGATGACCTTCTCCAAGAGCTGGACGCTGGCCGATCTGCCGCCCTACCAGCACGGCGATCCGGGCCCGGCCTTTGCCAAGCTCTTGACGATCATCCGCGAGCTGCTCGATACCGTGATCTCGTCGAAGTATTTCTCGATTGCCCTCAACGAAGTGCGGCCGTCCTACCACATCGGCATGCTCGACTCCGGCAAGATCGACGAGAAGACCACCTTCTATGTCGCGGTGTCGGCCGCGATCCCCGCGGTGGAACTGGTGGACGTGGTGCCGCTACGCTTCAAGGTCGGTGCGCCGGACGATGTCGAGAAATTCGTGCTGTCGGCCCTGCCGGGCGTGCGCCTGCAATATGCGCCGCAATTGCCCGCCGCCGTGCCGGTGCGGCCCGAGACCTGCTATTTCATCCTCGAGGCGAAGGGGCCGATGTATGAGCGCATGCTCAAGGCGCAATCGATCTCGATCTATGTCCCGGCCGGCATGAAAGAGCTGCGCCTGGAACTGCTGGCCGTCGCTGCATGAACGCGGCACTGGATGTGGCTGCCCTGGGCGTCGCGCTGGGGCTGTTCGGTACTGGGCTGAGCCAGCATGCGCGCCTGATCACGCTGGCCAGCGCCCAGGACAGCAGCCTGCCCGAATCGCTGGTGGCGGAAGGGTTCAGCGGGGTTGAGGCCGTCAACGAATTGTTTGCCTTCGACGTCGAGGCGCTCAGCACCTCGACCGACCTCGACCTGGCGCTGTTCATCGGAGAAGAACTCACCGTCGGCCTGCTGCAGCCCGACGGCAGCCGGCGCATGTGGCACGGGCTGTGCACGGCAGCATCCTGGTTGGGCGCGGATGGCGGCGTGGCGCGCTACCGGCTGCGCCTGGAACCGGCGCTGGCCATGCTGGCGCTGCGCCGCGACAGCTATATCTTCCAGGACAAGAACGTCCGCGACATCGCCTGTGAATTACTCGCGGATTATCCACAGGTGCGCTTCGATTTCGAAGTGTCGCAAGAACTCGCACCGCGCGCGGTCTGCACCCAGTACCGCGAGAGCGACCTGGATTTCCTGCTGCGCCTGCTGGCCTCGGAAGGCCTGAACTGGCGCTTCGAACACGACCAGGCGGACGACCGTGGCGATCGGCCGCACGGCCAGGCGCGCCACAAGCTGGTGATCTTCGACAGCCGGGCGACGGCACCCTCGACGCCTGGCGGTGAGCTGCTGCGCTTCCATGGCGTGCGCGCAACAGAACTCGACGACGCTATCGACGGTTTCCGGGCGCGCCGCACGGTGCAGGCGAACGCCGTGTCGATCAGCAGCTGGGATCCGGCGCAACTGCTGGCCCCGGGCGCGGAGCACGAATCCATGCTGGATGCGGGCGAATTGCCCTTCCTGCAGGTTTATGACGGCAGCGGTGAACGCATTGCCGCCGCGCGTCAGGCGGCGAACTCGCACGGCGAACTGATGCTGCAGGCACTCGAACTCGAGAACAAGGTATTCGAGGGAACGGGCGCCGTGCGCAGGCTGGCGGCCGGCTGCGCCTTCCAGCTGACCCAGCACGACCGCTATCCCGAGGGGGCGAATGCATTCAAGGTGCTGTGGGTGCGGCATGAGGCCCGCAACAATTTCCAGACCGGGACCGTCGGGCTGGATGGGGCCGCTGTCGAAAACGGCAGTTACCGCAACACCTTTGCCTGCGTGCGCGAAGTGGTGCCGCTGGTGCCGCGCGCGACCGCCGCGCCGCAGCGCATCACCGCTCCGGGACCGCAATGCGCATTGGTGGTCGGACTGGCAAACGACGTCTCGACCACCAACCGCGACCATCAGGTGCGCGTCCAGTTCGCATGGCAGCGCGGCGCCAATCCCAACGCGGGCGGCATGGCGCACAACGCGGACGGCAAGGGCTGCGCACCGGGCAACGAGACCTCCGGCACCTGGGTGCGCGTGGCCGAAGCGCTGGCCGGGCCCAACTGGGGCACCGTCTTCACGCCGCGCATCGGCACCGAAGTGCTGGTGGATTTTATCGAGGGTGATATCGACCGGCCGGTGATCGTGGCCCAGCTGTACAACGGCGCGGATCTGCCGCCGTTCTCGGCCGGCGTGGATTCGGGCGCCAATCACGCTGGTGCGCTGTCGGGCATCCACACGCGGAACTTCGATGGCAGCGGCTATAACCAGTGGCAGATCGACGACACGTCCGGCCAGGTCCGCATGCGCCTGGCCACCAGCCTCGGGGCGACGCAATTGAACCTTGGCTACCTGATCCAGCAGGAGCCTGGGACGGCGCAGCGTGGCGCCTATCGCGGCAGCGGCTTCGAGCTGCGCACCGATGCCTGGGCCGTCATCCGCGGCGGCGAGGGCGTGCTGCTGTCGACGCGTGCGCGTCCGGTTCTCGGGAGCAGCGTGAGCTCGACGCAGATGGATGCGGCAGAAGCCGTTGCGCAGTTCAAGGGGGCGCAGGAATTGACGACTGCGCTGGGGGATGCGGCGGCGGCGCAGCAGGCGCTGTTCAGCAAGGATGCGGCCAAGGCGCAGGCCGAGCTCATCGAGCAGATCGATCCGCAGGTGAAGGGCAAGTATGAGGGGCCGGTCAACGGGCAGTCGGCATTCAAGGCCAAGGCAGGCTCGCGCGAGGTCGACTCGTCGCAGCCTGTGGAAAAGTTTGGTTCGCCCATCGTGCTGATGGATTCGGCGGCCAGCATCAACTGGGCAACGCCGGCATC
The DNA here is from genome assembly GCF_059685935.1 of Telluria sp. ZT3P39. Lineage (NCBI taxonomy): Bacteria > Pseudomonadati > Pseudomonadota > Betaproteobacteria > Burkholderiales > Oxalobacteraceae > Telluria > Telluria sp. ZT3P39. The sequence goes on along the minus strand of NZ_JCASIH010000017.1, from coordinate 61,520 downwards.
GACCGTGCTGTATGCCGGCAAACACCTGCAGTGGACCACGCAGTCGGATCTGCACATGACGGCGGGGCACACGTTTTCCTCCGTTGCGGGCGGCGCGGCCAGTTTCTTTACGCATGCGGGCGGGATCCAGGCGATTGCGGCGAATGGGCCGGTGTCGCTGCAGGCGCATACGGATGCACTGGAGATTTTGGCGGACAAGGAAGTCGTGGTGATCTCGGTGAATGACTGCATCGAAATCAAGGCCAAGGAAAAGATCGTGCTGCAGGCGGGGCAGTCGTCGATCACGCTGGAGGGTGGGGATATTACGTTTGCGTGTCCGGGGACGTTTTCGGTGAAGGGGGGGCAGCATGTGTTTGATAAGGGAGGCCGCCAGAGCGCGAATCTGCAGAACTTGCCGAGCGAGTTAAGCGAAGAGCCGCCTAATTTCATCGCGCTTGACTATCTGGACGCAGAGATTGGTAAAGGTATTCCAGAAGTGGAATACGAAATCCATTTTGAAAAAGGGACTGTCTTGACCGGGACATTGGATCAGGACGGAAAAGCACGGCACGAGAACGTCGAGAACAAGCCCGTAAAAAAGGTCGTATATAAGCCACGCAAGCCCAAGAAAGAGAAGCCGCATGATCCTCTGCAATCCCTGCTTGGGTAATTGCGTTTCTTATATAACGCCCTGTTGGAGCGACGTATGCCGGAAATTAACCCGACCCAGATGCGGAATGCAGTTGCATGGACAACGGATAAGCAGCCCCCCGAAGAAGAGGTAAGTTCCAACCCATGGGTGTGGTTTTGGCAAGCGGTGCAAGGCGACTTCAATGACAATCGCTCGACTGGACAGATTGTTGTCGATGCTGCGATATCGATGATCCCGCTGGTCGACCAGGTCTGTGATGTTCGTGACTTGATAGCAAATTGCAGAAAACTGCGACAAGATGCTTCGGATACATGGGCTTGGGTAGCGCTTGTCTTGACCCTGATAGGCCTCATTCCCTTCCTGGGCTCCTTTTTAAAAGGCGTACTCAAAGTCTTTTTCGCCTTCATCCGGCGTGCAGGGGGCGATGCCATCGCAACGGCAGTAAATGGCGCCTTGACATGGGTCGTGACGCTCATGCGTCGGCAAGTCTTTCAGAAATATTTGCGCGACCATAACATCGATGAAGTGTTCGATTGGCTAGCGAAAGAATTAAAGATCGTAAAGTCAAAAATCACTCCCACTGAGCTGTTAAAGGCTTTCGATTCCGCCATTGGCACGATGCGTCAGTTGGTTGGCAAGGTCAAGAATATTCCCGTCGTTGGCAAGCGCGCAGCTGATGCGTTGGAACAGGTTCTTTGGGTGCGCTCAAGAGCGGCTGAAGGGATAGCAAAAGTCGACCTGACCATCAATGCCATTTTTGAAAAAATAATATTGCTGGTAGAAGGTCAAGCAGCGCTGAGCAAGAAAGCGATCGTTAACCTGAACAATGTCCACTATCGTGGTGCATTGCCGGAGGCGACTGCGGTTACCTTAATGCGCAAGCCAAACCCATGTCCGGGTTGGCTCAACGATGACATGAATATCAGATGGCCTAGTGCTGATCTGGAAGATACTCAGCAATTGATTGCGGATGCGGTTAGAAATGGTCATCCTCCTTTAACTAAATCAAACATTGAGTCGTTTCATAAATTAATTCCAGATGTGATCAAAGGTCCTGCCAAGCTCATTCGAATCCTGTCACCGAACAGCCGTGCAATGAGCGATTGCTGGATCAGCGAGAAAGTGTTCAATGACATACAGAATTCTCCCGATCCAAAAGCTGCCTGGAGAAAGTTTCTCGCCGTTTGGCCGGATTGGAATGTCAACGGGCAGTTCGTCGTTTACGACGTGAAGCTTGGGGAAACACTAAAAGTATGGAAGGGACCGGCTTCCAGCCAAACGAAAGACGGTGTATCAGGCCGGCATCTGGAAGGTGGATATGAGCAAATCATCTTCAACCTCAGCAGAACGGACTCACGCAACGACACCATGCGCTACTACAAAAAGAATACGACCGGAAAAAATATTACCGATGAGTGGATTAATCAAAAAAATTTCGATAATCTTACTGACGCCCAAAAAGCACTACATGTAGGAATTCGCGAGAGGATCAATCACCCGAACATTAGTGGACCGTTTGAGACGGGTTGGGGCTATACCGATTTCAATGGTTCAGGTCTGATGGACAAGATTGGCCTGCCGACCCTGCCGGGACAACTCACTTCGCTCAACCGATAAAACATCAATACTTCTCGGAGGCTGTATGACATCAACGAGCAAATTGACATCGTGGCAAAAAAAACAAGCTGCCTTGCTTTATTTTTTTGCATCCTATAACTACCTGGAGGGGCTATATGAACGTGTACATCAGCTTCAGGACTTCGCTGATGGGATATTAGATAAAAGTCGCTTGGAAGGCAGGGATAGGTTTCTTCGAGACGCTCGCTGGGGTAATCGCGATACAAGCGAAAACTGGGGAAATAATGCTTGGTCATTTCTGAGGGACTTTGGACTTTCCACAATTCGAGCCATGGCGGATAGACAATCTCAAATCTATCACATTACAGGGGCAAATCAATGTGCTCGTGGCATGGCGGAATTCTCGATGCAATGGACTACCGCAGAGGAGCAACAAAAATTCGACGACATGCTTGAGTCGGTCGGGTGGTACGCGATGTATATCGATAAGACAATGGACAGGTCGCATCGTGCTGGACGATGGACTGATTTTGGATTGACCATGACTTGGGCTAGACATTCCGCTCACTTTATTAATTTTCCAAAATTCAGAATTCGGGAAGACATCGTCGGTGAAACCGGAAATATTCCTCCAAAAACGGGGGTTTATATTTCGACCGATCATCCTGATGGGTCCTTGCAGTTCGCATGGAACGGCGATGAGTACGGAATACTCCGGGAATGTTCGATTTTTAACAGGCTTGGTAGAGATGCGCTGTCGACAGTTGGTCGATCGAAGTTATGGGTGGATGGAGATGCGATGCTTGGCTTTGTCCAGAAAAACCTTAATTCGCCTGAGCTGCTCGACGATTCGTATTTCGCGAAATCCCACACCCCTGTGCTTGCCCCAAGCCTCGTAGCGCGGAACGCGTTCACTTCTGCACCGTCAAAATGGTGTTATGTAGAACTGGTAGAAGGCGAGTTTGAGAAGCTAGAGGACGAGGCTGATCCGTTGACTTTCATTGAGCAGCGTTTCGAATCGGGTGAAGAATGCAGGATGAACGGATATTATTTCACCCCAGCCTCTACCGACTCTCGTCGGTATTTTCGTGCTGGGGAAATGTTCCCAGCGCTAGACTCGGCCTATGGAAAAACCATCTGGCAGTGGGACCAACAACAGAAATAGAACTCCCATCTGAAATTCAGAAGTTTATAGCGCTGATAGGAGAAATCATGGCAGGCCCCTTAATCAAACTTGGTGACAAAACCTCCCACGGCGGCACGGTTATCGAAGCTTCCACACAGAGCGACACTGGCGGCGTCGGCATTGCCCGCATGGGTGACAAAACAGTCTGCCCCAAACACGGTTCCAGTCCGATCATCAGTGGCGACTCGTCGCTGATCATCGACGGCAAGCCGGCAGCACGGCATGGCGACAAAACCGCCTGTGGCGCCTCCCTAATCGCAGGCCAGCAGGCAACGATCGACAAACTCTGAGCGACAAACATGACGACTATTTCGGCCTCGGCGGCACCGGCACCAACGCGCCAACCCGGTGAGTGGCTCAAGCTAGGCGCAGTGATCACGACAACCTTTGTCGTGTGCTGGGCAATCGTGATCTGGTATTGGCATGCGACCAATCACAATCCGGGAACGGGTGACCTGGCGCTGGCGCTATTCCTCCTGCCGCTGGGCTTGCTACTCGGTTTTTGGGGCGGCCATAAAGTCGTCACGGCGCGGGCTGGTGTACTACCTGCTGCAGACCTGTCGAAGCCGGCATCAGCTTCGTCGGCAATCCATGCGGCGGCAACAGCGCCTGTACTGGCCATCATGGCCATAGCACTGCGTTCCCCCTACGGTGCGTCGGTAGACGAGCTTGCCAGCGCCATCGCCGATAACGACGCTCGTGCCGACCTGGACCAGGAACTGGTCGATGACAATGGTTTCCCGATCGTGACGGCGCGCGTCGACGGTGCAGACGATGACATGCTACAGGATGAGATCGCCGAATGGCTGGCCAGCCAAGGAATGCCGGCAATGCATTTCACGGAAGAACAATGGCGCGCGCTAATCCTGGGTAGCAGTGTGGCAGGGGAACTCGCTAGCCTCGCCGCCGCCGATTGCATGCCGGCCGAGGGCCAGCCTCCGATGCTGCAACTGAAGCTGATGCTTCAGCACGACTGGAGCGTGGAAGTTCGCCGGGCGGCGATCATGTGGCTCCGGCATACCGTCAGCCAGCACGGCTGGCCGGATACGGCCATCGCAACGCCGGGACCCGAGCAACTCCACCTGAGCACCCCAACCACCATGCTCACGCAGCAGCTGCCCACGCCATCGGCAGATCAGAAACCCCTGGTGGCGATCGTGATTGCCTGCGCGTCGCTGGTTGGCCAGGAAAGCGTCGACCGCCTAGCCGCAAACTCGGCTTTGTTCAACTCATCGAAGGGCAGCGGCCACATCCCGGGCGAGGGTGCGTGCGGATTGCTGCTGACCGACCTGCGCCAGGCAGAGTCGATCAAGGGCGCAGACATGGTGCTGCTGGGCCCGCTTCACGAGCGTCGCCGGGACAGCTCGGCCGATGAGGCCCGCCGCGCCGATCCTGCGCTGCTGCTGGAAATGACGGAGCAGCTCTGCAAGGCCAGCGCCACCGAACTGGCGCAGATCGCCATGATCGTGGCCGATACCGCCCATCGCCCGATGCGTGTCCTCGAGCTGATGGGCTTGAGCGCACCGGCGATCCCGCAAATTGATGCATCCGACGATATCGTACGCGTTGGCCTCGGTAGTGGAAGCTGCGGCGCCGTGCCTTTCCTGACGGTGCTGGCCCTGGCATGCCACTATGCGCGCGAGCGCAGTGCGCCGGTCCTGGGCATCAGCAACGAAGATCCCTACCTGCGCAGCGCCGCACTGGTGCGCCCGGCGAACTGCGCAGCCGAGGGAAATACTTAAACCTCGAGCGAGTTCACCACCAGCTTGCGCTTGCCGTTCGCCGCCAGGGGAATATCGTCTTCTTCCTGCAGCGAGATGTCGAAGAAGCCGCCCCAGCGCCGCTGCTGGGCGTCGAGTACAAAAGCGCGCTGTTCAGGATTCAGGCTGCCGTGACGCGGCACCACGGCCAGCGTGATCTCGCCGGCCCGTGCCTGCCGCACCTGGTACAGGCGCACGAAATCCCAGGTCACCTCGTCGATCACGATGGCCAGTCCCGGAATGCGCTTGCCGGCCCGATCGACCAGGAATTCATGTCCGCGGCCGTCGATCACCGGGCAGCGGCCGTCCGCATCGATACGCCCATAATCGCCCGTGCGGTAACGGATCAAGGGCATGACGTCGTTCCACAGCGAAGTCCCCACGATTTCTGCACGCTCGCCATCCATGCGGTTTTCATTCCAGCCGTAGAGCTGCTGAAACATGTAGTCGGACCTTCCTTGCTCATCCACATTCAGGAAGGCCAGGTTGGTGCGCTCCGACAAGCCGTAGTTCAATGACACCGGGGCGCGGAACAGCCGGCGGATCGACCCGAGCTGCGCCGGCGTTGCCGGTTCCGACGCCAGCAGCACCGCCTTCACCTGCACGTCGAGTTCGCCCGGCTGGAGCAGATCGGCCAGCGCGGTCACTGAACTCGGGTAGCCATGCACATACTCGGGGCGGAAGCGAGCAATCGCATCGCGGATCGCCGCCTTGTGCTGCCCATGCACATGATAGGGCGACAGCATCAGCCGGTTGCCAACCACGCGGCACGGTTCTTCGTGGGCCAGGCGGCGCGCGTCGGCGCCGATGCGCAGGATGCGGGACTTGTCGAAGGAAAAGCCGAGCTTGCCCCATTCATGGGTAAAGAAGGCCTTTTCGATGTCCGCCAGCCGCTTGGTACGCCACATGCCGATGCCCTGGCCGGACGAACCGCCGCTGGTGGCGTACATCAGCTTGGATGGGTCGAGCCGGTCGTCAAGAAACTCGCGCTGCTGCGCCATGAACTCTTCCTTGGCGAGATAAGGGAAGGCTGCCAATACCTCCTGCAAGGGCTCGTTTGCCGCCTCGAGGGCGCTGAGCCTGACCGTGCGGCGGTAGTGCGGCACGTGCTCGAGCGCATGGACCAGGATCTGGCGCAGGCGCAGGCCGGCTTGCGCGGCGATGGCAGTGCCGTCCTGCGCCAACAGTTCGCGCACGCGGAAAAAGTCGGGATGATAGAGGACGCGGCTCGGGATATAGCGGCGCCATGCGTAGTAATGCTTGGAAAGAACGTCGTGCAGGGCCACGCGTCACCCGTTCAGGATGCGTTTGAATTCGTCCGGGGATACCTCACCCAGTCCCAGGCTGGCCAGGGTGCGCGCCTCCGCGGTGAAGTCGCGGTCGAGCAGGCCGCTGGCGATCACGATCAGCGCATCGGCCGTGGGCGTGGGCACCCCCATCAGGCGGCCGATCGAGGACAGCAATGCCAGGCCCATCGGCACGTCTTCGGTGATGAAGCGCGTTTGCAGGGTAGTCGGTCCCTTGGGCCCGCCCTCGGCGGCGTAGCGGCGAAATACCGACAACGAAGGCTGCGACAGGTCTTCTTCGTTGCGGAACTTGCATTCGTCGAAGTAGGGCGAAGGCTTGCCGCCGGTTGCAGCAATGACGGCGCTCTTTTCCGCATCGAGCCGGTACAGCAGGTTCAGGACGGAAGGTGTAAACGCTTCGCGGTACATCCAGAATTCGCCCTGCGCATATTCGATGCGGCTGGCCGACAGCAGCGAGCCGATGGTGTGCACGATCAGGTTCGGATTGTGCATCGCCGACTCGACGACATTGCTGCGCGTTGCGACATAGGTCGGGAACAATTGCGCGGCGCGTTGCAGTCCTTCGGCGGCACGCTCGCGCGGCAGGAAGGCCAGCGCATTGCGCGTATTGCGGAACAGCACATTGATCACGCCCGGCGCGGTGATGCGCGCATCGTAGGGCAGGCTTTCGCCTTCGGCCAGCAGGAACCCTTGCTGCGCCTGGTAGGGCAGGAAGTAGCAGGATCCCATATAGCCGGGCGCCAGCAGCACCAGCTGGTGCGCCTTCAAGTAGGGGCCGATCAGTGCGGCGATGTCGGCATGGCAGTGGGTCTGGGTGGTGATGTAGACGACGTCCGGCGTGACGGCAAAGGCTTCGTCGACGTCGCGCGTGGCCAGCGCGATCGAGGCCATGCTGGTCTCGCCTCCTTTGGGATTGCTGACGATGCGGATCGTGCGCGATTCGCGCACCGTGTCGAAATTCTCGTCATGCAGCGAGTGGGACGTCTTGAACAGGACGACGCGGTTTCCCTCTTGCGCGAGGATGGCGCCGAGCGCGCATCCGGCATTGCCTGCACCAACCATTAACACGTTCATGCGTCCTCCATTCGACCAAGCAAGGGCACGACGCGGCGCGCGTCAGCGACCCCGTCCGCAAGGCAGCGGCGGCTTGATTAACAGGTTCATCAGAAGCGGCTGGCTGCTCATCGATTAAATTTAAGATAAGTTTGTTCATTTGCGAAGTCAACCGAATTCCCGCCTGAGCTGGACAGGCGACGACGCAGAAATCCAACGAACATTTCCGCCGTTCACCTTGCTAGAACGGCGGAAGCCGCATGGGCTCTAGCATGTGCCGCCGCGGCGCCTTGCCCCTTGTCATCAAATAAAAAAACGCCTGAAGAGCTCGCACTCTTCAGGCGTTTCAATGAGCCGACAGTCTGCTTATTCGACCGTCACCGACTTCGCCAGGTTACGTGGCTTGTCCACATCGGTGCCACGCGCCAGCGCGGTGTGATAAGCCAGCAGCTGCAGCGCGGCCACGTGCAGGATCGGCGACAGGTCGCCATAGTGTTCCGGCAGGCGGATCACGTGCACGCCGTCACCGGAGGTGATGCGCGAATCGACGTCGGCGAACACGTAGAGCTGGCCGCCGCGGGCGCGCACTTCCTGCATGTTCGATTTCAGCTTTTCCAGCAGCGCATCGTTCGGGGCGATCGTGACGACCGGCATCTCTTCGGTCACCAGCGCCAGCGGGCCGTGCTTGAGTTCACCAGCCGGATAGGCTTCGGCGTGGATGTAGGAAATTTCCTTGAGCTTCAGCGCGCCTTCCAAGGCGATCGGGTAGTGCATGCCGCGGCCCAGGAACAGGGCGTTTTCCTTGCGCGCGAATTCTTCGGCCCAGGCGATGATCTGCGGCTCGAGTGCGAGCACCGCGGAGATCGCGACCGGCAGGTGACGCATCATCTTGAGGTGCTGGCCTTCGGCTTCTTCGGTCAGGCGGCCGTTGACTTGCGCCAGCGTCAGGGTCAGCAGGAACAGGGCCGCCAGCTGGGTGGTGAAGGCCTTGGTCGAGGCGACGCCAACTTCGACACCGGCACGGGTGATGTAGTTCAGCTTGCACTCGCGCACCATGGCGCTGGTCGAGACGTTGCAGATGGTCAGCGTATGCGGCATGCCCATGCTGCGTGCGTGCTTGAGCGCGGCCAGGGTGTCGGCGGTTTCGCCACTTTGCGAAATCGTCACGACCAGGGTCTGCGGGTGCGGCACGCTGTCGCGGTAGCGGTATTCGCTGGCGATCTCGACGTTGACCGGGACCTTGGCGATGGATTCGATCCAGTATTTCGCGGTCAGGCCGGCGTAATAGCTGGTGCCGCAAGCCAGGATCAGGACGCGGTCGATTTCCTTGAACACGCCGTAGGCGCCGTCGCCGAACAGTTCCGGCATGATGCCGGTGACGCCCTCTAACGTGTCGCCGATCACGCGCGGCTGCTCGAAGATTTCCTTCTGCATGTAGTGGCGGTACGGGCCCAGCTCGGCTGCGCCGGTGTGGGCGTGCACGGTTTTCACTTCGCGCTCGACCGGCCGGCCGTCGACGTCGACGATCCAGTAGCGCGCCAGTTGCAGGTCGACCACGTCGCCTTCTTCCAGGTAGATGATCTGGTTGGTGGTGCCGGCCAGCGCCATCGCGTCGGAGGCGACGAAGTTCTCGCCTTCGCCCACGCCCAGGATCAGCGGCGAGCCCTGGCGGGCCGCGACCACACGGTGCGGTTCTTCGCGCGAGAACACGGCGATGGCGTAGGCGCCGTGCAGGCGTTTCACCGCCTGCTGGACGGTCTCGAACAGGTCGCCGGTGTACATGTGGTCGACCAGGTGGGCGATGACTTCGGTATCGGTCTGGCTGGTGAAGACGTAGCCGAGAGCGGTGAGTTCGGCGCGCAGCTCGTCGTGGTTTTCGATGATGCCGTTGTGGACGAGGGCGATGCGGGCATTGTCTTCGGCCGGCGAGAAGTGCGGGTGGGCATTGTGCGAAGCCGGTGCGCCGTGGGTGGCCCAGCGGGTGTGGGCGATGCCGGTAAAGCCTTCGAGGCGCGCTTCACGCACCTGCGACTCGAGCTCGGCCACGCGCGAGGTGCTGCGCGAACGGGTCAGCTTGCCGTCCAGGTGCACGGCAACGCCGCAGGAGTCGTAACCGCGGTATTCGAGGCGCTTCAGGCCCTCGATCAGGACTGGAGTGATGTTGCGCTTGGCGACTGCACCGACGATACCGCACATAGATTGACCTCGTTTAAAAATTAGCAATTAATTCTATCGTAGAGCAACTACGATGAAATAAGCTTTCAGATTTCGGTTATATTTGACAGATTATTTCATGCGCAACCAAGGATGAAATATTATTTCATTTAGATCGCACTTATTTGTTATTTATTTCAAACCATGTCAGAACAATTACTTCTCGACGAGCTTGATCGTCGCATCCTCAATGCCTTGCAAGCTGATGCATCGCATACGAATGCCGAATTGGCGGAACTGGTGCACGTGTCTCCGCCCACTTGTCTGCGCCGCGTAAAACAGCTCACCGAGAATGGTGTTATCGAGCGGCAAGTAGCGATCGTGTCTCCGGACAAGCTCGGCGCCCGCCTGACTGCCATCGTCGAGATCACGCTGGACGTGCAGGCTGCCGAGCGCATGGATGAGTTCGAACGGCTGGTGGCGGTAGAAAGTGCCGCCCTGCAGTGCTACCGCGTCACGCCCGGCCCCGATTTCGTGCTGGTCGTGCAGGTGGCGGACATGCCGGCCTACCACGAGCTGGCCCACCGCCTGTTCACGGCGCATGCCAACGTGCGCAACGTCAAAGCCTATTTCTCCACCCACCGCAGCAAGTTCGACACCCGCGTCGCGGTGTAAGCTGCTGTGGATAAAGCTGTGGATTAGCAGTGGAAGCACCACGGGACAAGCACGGTACAACCCTGTGCTTATCCTGTGCGTTGGCTGTGAATGGCCGGTGGGTTACTTCTTGGCCTTCACCGGACGGGTCCATCCGTCGATGGTCATCTGCTTCGGACGCGAGATGGTCAGCTTGCCAGCCGGCGCATCCTTGGTGAGGGTGGTGCCCGCGCCCAGGGTCGCGCCCTTGCCGACGGTGACCGGCGCCACCAGCTGGCTGTCGCTGCCGATGAAGGCGTCGTCTTCGATCACGGTGCGGAATTTATTGGCGCCGTCGTAATTGCAGGTAATGGTGCCGGCGCCAATGTTCACGCGCGAACCGACCGTGGCGTCGCCCACATAGGCCAGGTGGTTGGCCTTGCTGTGCGCGGCCACCGTGCTGTTCTTGATCTCGACGAAGTTACCCACATGGACGTCCTCGCCCAGCTCGGTGCCCGGGCGCAGGCGCGCGTAGGGGCCGATCTGGGACTGAGCGCCGACGACGGCCTGTTCGATATGGCAGAAGGGCTTGATGGTGGCGCCCGCGCCGATCTTCGTATTCACCAGCACGCAGTGCGGGCCGACGGTGACGCCGTCCGCCAGCTCGACCCGGCCTTCGAACACGCAGCCGACGTCGATGGTGACATCGCGGCCGCAAATCAGTTCGCCGCGCACGTCGATGCGGGCCGGATCCATCAGGGTGATCCCTTTTTCCAGCAGCGCGTTGGCAATATTCAGCTGGTGACGGCGCTCGAGCTCGGCCAGTTGCACCTTGCTGTTCACGCCCGCCACTTCCCATTCGGCCGAAGGCTGGGCCGATACCACCGGCACGCCATCCGCGACGGCCTGGGCCACGATATCGGTCAGGTAATACTCGCCCTGCGCATTGTTGTTCGACAGCGCGGACAACCATTTTTTCAGATGCGGCGTCGGCACGACCATGATGCCGCTGTTGATTTCGCGAATGGCACGCTCGGCCTCGCTGGCGTCTTTTTCTTCGACGATGCGCACGATGCTGCCGTTCTCGCGCACGATGCGGCCCAGCCCGAACGGGTTGGCCTGCTCGACGGTCAGGATGGCGAGCTTGTCGCTGCCGGCGGCTTCGACCAGGCTGGCGAGCGAGGCGGCGGCGGTCAGCGGCACGTCGCCGTACAGCACCAGGGTCGGCACGTTTTCATCCAGCTGCGGCACTGCCTGCATGACCGCGTGGCCGGTGCCGAGCTGCGGCTGCTGCAGGGCCGTATCGATCGCGGTACCGGTCGCCGCGGACAGCTTGGCGAGCATCTCCGGCACCGCTGCGCCCCCGTGACCGTAAATCACGCATAATTTACTCAAGGATAAGGTTCGCGCCGTATCGATGACATGCTGCAACAGCGGCTTCCCCGCCAGTGGATGCAGGACTTTCGGCAGCGCAGATTGCATGCGCTTTCCCATGCCGGCGGCGAGGATCACAACGTTCATAAGCCGTTCTCAAAAAGTTGATAATATGAAAAAGTTTAACACGCCAGACAACTTGCTCCGGCGCACGATTGCGCTCTTCATGGTTGCCGTGCTCGCCCTTGCGGCAGGCTGCAGCTCGGTCAAATTCACCTACAACCAAGGAGATACCTTACTGTATTGGTGGATGGATTCCTATGCCGACCTGGAAGGCCAGCAAGCCGACATCGCCAAGCGCGACATCGACAACCTGTTCAAATGGCACCGCCAGACCCAGTTGCGCGACTACGCGGCCCTGCTCGGCGGCTTCCAGCGCCAACTGGCCGGAAGCCCGACCCAGGCCGATTTGCTCCATGCCTACCGCGAGATCCGCATCCGCGGCGAGCGCCTGGCTGCGCGCGCCGTGCCGGAAATCACCACCCTCGCACTGTCGATCAAACCGGACCAGATTGCTAACATCGAGCGCAAATTCAATTCGAAAAACGAGGAATACCGCAAGAAATTCATCCAGGGCAGTATCGAAAAACGCCAGAAAGCCCGTTTCAAGAAGTCGATGGAGCAGTTCGACCTGTGGTTCGGCAATTTCAGCAGCGAACAGGAAGCGACCCTGCGCCGCGCCTCCGACGCCCGTCCCCTGGACAACGAAGGCTGGCTGGAAGAGCGGGTCTGGCGCCAGCGCCGCATCATCGGCACCTTGCGCAAGATTCAGCAGGAAAAGATGAACCGCGAGCAGGCGACCGCGCAGATCCAGGCCATGCAGCGCGAGTTGTTCGCCCGCTTGGAGTCGCCGGAACGCAAGGCCTTCTATGACGCCAGCGCCGACCAGACCACGAAATACATCCTGACCGCGATCCGCATTGCGACCCCGGCGCAAAAGAAGCACGCGCAGGAGCGCATGCAGGGCTGGATTACGGATTTCCAGGGCCTGGCAGCCGGTAAATAGAGCTGGGCGGAAGGGCAGGGCGCGGCCATATCGGCGCTGGCCCCCATGCTATAGTGCCGCCCATGCAAAAAAAGCCAGCCAAACCCAAGGCCCACGGCGCCCCGCGCCTGGCGCCGCGCCAGGTCCGCATCATCGGCGGCGCCTGGAAACGCGTCCTGCTCCCGGTCCTCGATGCCGAAGGCCTGCGTCCCACGCCCGACCGCGTCCGCGAGACGGTTTTCAACTGGATCAACCACCAGCTCGGCGGCGATTGGGGCAATGCCGCCTTCCTCGACCTGTTCGCAGGCTCCGGCGCCCTCGGTTTCGAAGCGGCCAGCCGCGGCGCGGCCTCGGTGACCATGGTGGACAACCATGGCCCGGCAGCACGCCAGCTCGACGAGAACCGGGAGAAACTGAAAGCGGCCAATGTGCGGGTGCTGCGCACCGATGCGCTGGCGCTGGTGAAAGACCTGGCCACCCGCGGCCAGCGCTTCGACGTGATCTTCCTCGATCCGCCTTACCAGCTGGGCCTGCTCAGCCAGATCCTGCCGCTGTGCCCGGCCATCCTGAACGAAGGCGGCCTGGTGTATGCGGAAACCGGCGAGCCGCTGCCGCAGGAAGGCGACGACGTTCCCGACTGGCTGCTCGGGTGGGACGCCATCCGCGCCGACAAGGCCGGCATGGTCTATTACTACCTGCTCAAAACGCACGAAGAACTGGCCTGAGCGCCAGACCAGCCCTTATTCTGCACAAGGATTGGGCAGACACCGCCCCAGGCTGGGGCGGCTGCCGGATTTTCAGGCATAATGCGCGTTCCGATTAGGTGATTCTCCAGGGAGCCGCAATGGTTGTAGCCGTTTATCCAGGTACTTTCGATCCGCTCACGCGTGGCCACGAGGACCTCGTTCGCCGTGCCTCGGGCCTGTTCGACCGCCTGGTAGTTGGCGTGGCCGACAGCAAGAACAAGAAGCCCTTCTTCTCGCTCGACGAGCGCCTGGAAATCGCCAATGAAGTGCTGGGCCATTATCCGAACGTGCAGGTGGAGAGTTTCTCCGGCCTGCTCAAGGATTTCGTGCGCAAGCATGATGCGCGCGTGATCGTGCGCGGCCTGCGCGCAGTGTCCGACTTCGAATACGAATTCCAGATGGCGGGCATGAACCGCTATTTGCTGCCCGATGTCGAAACCCTGTTCCTGACCCCGTCCGACCAGTATCAGTTCATCTCCGGCACCATCGTGCGCGAGATCGCGATGCTGGGCGGCGACGTCTCCAAATTCGTCTTCCCGTCGGTGGACCGCTGGCTGCAAAAGAAAATAGCGGCCATCAAGGCCGCGGCGCCGGAAGCCTGAGCGAGCAATAAAGAGAGCACAGCATGGCCCTCCTGATTACCGACGATTGCATCAATTGCGACGTCTGCGAACCCGAATGCCCGAACGACGCCATTTCGATGGGCGCCGAGTTCTACCAGATCGATCCGCATAAATGCACCGAATGCGTCGGCCACTTCGACGAGCCGACCTGCCAGGTATTGTGCCCGGTCGCCTGCATCCCGCTCGACCCGGCCTGGCGCGAAACGCGCGAAGAGCTGCAGGCGAAATACGAACGCCTCACCGCCGACAAGGCAAACGCTTAGATTTCCAAGCCGGCTACCCAGCCGGCTTTCTTTTTTCCCGTCCCTGGCCTGACCTGGATGCACCGCCCATGTGTGCGGACACGCGCATAAGACGGTTTTTCTGCGTGCTATCCTGATTTTCATGGATACACCCATCGAGCCCAAGGAAACCGTTCCCTCCGCCCTGCACGAGCACGTCGGAACCGTGTCCGATTTTTATGCCCGGCATGAACAGGAAGCCACGGCCGGACAGCGCCTGTTCGAAAAGATCAGCCTGGTCCTCGGCACCCCATCCTATGTCGGCGCCAACCTGGTAGGCGTCGTCCTCTGGATCGGCTGGAACCTGCTCGCGCCCGACCTGGGCTTCGACCAGTGGGACGAGCCGCCCTTCTTCTGGCTGCAGGGCTTCATCGCCCTGAACGCCTTCGTCATCTCCACCGCCGTGCTGATTCGCCAGAACCGCATGTCGGCCCTGGCCAACCAGCACGCCCACCTCGATTTGCAGGTCAATCTGCTGGCGGAAGAAAAAAGCAGCAAGATCATCGCGATGCTGGAAGAACTGCGCCGCGACCTGCCCAATGTCCGCAACAAGGTCGACCGCGAGGCCGAAGAGCTGTCCAGGCCGACCGATACCGAAGCCGTGCTGTCGATCATCGAAGAGTCGGGCGCCCAGCTCAACTGCGAACGCAAATAGTCGACTCCAGGCCGGCTTTCGCATCTGCGATTACCAACACTCATCCATCAAGAATGAGTGAACGTGAACTGCGTGTAATAGGAGTCATTGCTAGTCCTATTGCAAGGAAACTGCATTTATGTATGCCAATTCACCGAATTGTTAGCCGACCGCAGGCATGCCGTCATGCATTTTGCTTCTTGCTTCTATTGTTGATATTGTTGAGCCATCTTCACTACAACGTCGCTTAACACCTCAGCAACCACAGATATTCGCGCAAGACCCACATTCGCCGTTGTTGACTCTTTGTGAACTTTGTTAAATCAAACCAACGAGAAAACCCCGGTAACGAAGAGTCGTCTTCGAACTATTCACGGACGGTCGATACCGAGAGGGAAACGGGAAAAAATGGACGTAAAAAAACGCGGCGTCCAGGTCGGAGGCCGCGTCAAACAGAAAGGGGCGGGAATCAGTGGCGCTTGACCAGGTGCAGCTTCTGCGGGCGGGGGCGCACGGCCAGCATGGCGGCGCGGCCGAGTCCCACTAACAGGGGGCGGAACACCATGGCCGCCCCGCCAAGCAGCGCCAGCACGACGGCGCTACGGACGAATTGGGCCACAGGCAGGGCGCTCAAGGCGCTGCCGGCGGTCTGGATCAGGGTGAGCATGGAAGACATCCCGACAATATAGTGCGATGCAACATATAAATCTAATTCCGTTCACTGATGACGCTTATGCCTTCTGTGAATAGTTGCGGTACACTTCCCCCATCCTCCGACCTGCCTTTATTCGTCCATGAGCTTTCTCACGCTTGACCTGAACCTGCTGCGCGTCTTCGACGCGGTGATGACCGAGCAAAACCTCACCCGCGCGGCCGGCCACCTGGCCATGACCCAGCCCGCCGTCTCGAATGCGATCAAGCGCCTGCGTGAAAGCCTCGGGGACGAACTCCTGATCCGCACCGCCTACGGCGTCAAGCCGACCCCGCGCGCGGAAGCGCTGTGGCCGGCCGTGCGCCAGGCCCTGGCCGCGCTGGAAGCGGCCGTGATGCCGGAAACCTTTGACGTCTCGAAGGCGCAAGCCACCTTCCGGATGGCGATGGCCGACGCCACCGCCGCCCTGTGGCTGCCTTCGCTGATGCGCTCGATCGAACGCGAAGCGCCGGGCGTGAACATCCGCATGGTGCCCCTCACCACGCGCGAGCCGCGGCCGATGCTGCTGCGCGGCGACATCGACCTGGCGGTCGGCTTCTTCCCGGGCGTGGCGGCGCAATTGTCCTACGAGACCGGTTCGCCGATCCGCCACGAGCGCCTGTATTCGGGGGTGTATGTGTGCGTGATGCGCAAGGACCATCCGCTGGCCAAGGAAAAGCTCGACCTCGACACCTATTGCAAGGCGAATCACTTGTTGGTGAGCTTCTCGGGCCGTGCCCACGGGCTGGTCGATGAAGCGCTGGCCCAGATCGGCCGCGAGCGCCGCATCCTGCTGACGGTGAACCAGTTCTTCACGGCAGGGCGGGTGGTGGCGAATTCGGATTTGATCACGGTGCTGCCGAAGCACCTGATCGCCTCGACCGGCTCGACCGATGCCCTGATCTGGCGCGAGCTGCCTTTCCAGCTGCCGGCCGTGCACCTCGACATGCTCTGGCACGAGCGCGACGGACGCAGCCACGCGCACCGCTGGCTGCGCACCAATCTGGAAAGCCTGGCAGAGACCGCGGCGCCGAAGACCGGCGCACGCAAAGTGGAGTGATTGGGGTTTCGTAGGGTGGTCGGCTTCGCCGACCGCGCGTTCAGCCAGCAATAGAATAGCCGTGCCAGTATTGAATACGTGATTTGAACGCGCGGTCGGCAGAGCCGACCACCCTACCAGATCACGCCTACCTGATCGGCAGCTTGGTGGTGTTCTTGACCTCTTCCATCACTGCATAGGTGTGCGTCTCGCGCACGCCTTTTTGCAGCAGGGTCTTGCCCAGGAATTCGCGGTAGGCCGCCATATCCTTGACGCGTGCTTTCACCAGATAGTCGAAGCCGCCTGCCACCATGTGGCATTCCAGCACTTCCGGGATCATTTGCACGCTTTGTTTGAATGCGTCGAATACTTCGGGAGTGGTACGATCGAGTACCACTTCGATGAAGACCAGCAGCGAGACGTCCAGCAGCTGCGGGTTGAGCTGGGCCGTATAGCCCATGATGTAGCCGGACTCGTGCAATTTGCGCACGCGCTCCAGGCAAGCGGCAGGAGAAAGATTCACACGGGCGGCCAGCTCGACGTTGCTGATGCGGCCGTCGTTTTGCAGCTCTGCCAGAATTTTCTTGCTGATCTTGTCGAGCATGGTCATCTCCTGCCATGTAAATATTATTTGGTCAGATTGTCTCATCAAAAACTATCTATTGCTAGTCTGTCGTAAAAACAGAATTAATCCAGAAGATTTCCTTCTACAATCGAATCATTCCACTGAATCATTGATCGACTCCCGGAACGCGCCGGCTGCCTGTTGCGCAGCGCGGCGTTTTTTGCTGGGCGGTCGACCACACCCGTTTCCCTTTTAGAAGAATTCGCCATGCAGACTGCCGCCCTTCCTGCCACCACTTTCGTTCCCTTCGACGCCCTCCAGCGCGAGCTCAAGCACGACCAGACTCCCCTGCGCGCCGCCATCACGGCCGCCTACCGCCGCGAGGAGTCCGAAGCCGTGCAGTGGCTGCTGGCTGAAGGAGCAAGCGCCAACGGCGACGCCCATCAGCTGGCGCACCGCCTGGTCTCGAGCGTGCGTGAAAAGCGCACCCGTTCCTCGGGCGTGGACGCGCTGATGCACGAGTTCTCGCTGTCGTCGGAAGAGGGCGTGGCGCTGATGTGCCTGGCCGAAGCGCTGCTGCGCATCCCGGACAGCGAAACGGCCGACCGCCTGATCGCCGACAAGATCAGCCGCGGCGACTGGCGCAAGCACCTGGGCGAATCGCCTTCGCTGTTCGTCAACGCCGCCACCTGGGGCCTGCTCATCACCGGCAAGCTGGTCTCGACCAGCAGCGAAAAGAACCTGGGTTCGGCGCTGACGCGCCTGATCGCCAAGGGCGGCGAACCCTTGATCCGCAAGGGCGTGGACATGGCCATGCGCATGCTGGGCAACCAGTTCGTCACCGGCCAGACCATCGGCGAGGCGCTCAAGAACAGCCGCGAGAACGAAACCCGCGGCTACCGCTATTCCTACGACATGCTGGGCGAAGCCGCGCTGACCGAAAACGACGCGAAGAACTACTACGCTTCGTACGAAACCGCGATCCATGCGATCGGCCGCGCCTCGAACGGCCGCGGCATCAAGGACGGCCCCGGCATCTCGATCAAGCTGTCGGCCCTGCACCCGCGCTACAGCCGCTCGCAGCATGCGCGCATGATGGGCGAACTGCTGCCGCGCGTGCGCAGCCTGGTGCTGCTGGCGAAGAGCTACAACATCGGCATCAACATCGATGCGGAAGAAGCCGACCGCCTCGAGATCTCGCTCGACATGCTCGAAGTGCTGGCCTTCGACCCGGAGCTGGCAGGTTTCGAGGGCATCGGCCTGGTGGTGCAGGCTTACCAGAAGCGCTGCCCCTTCGTGATCGATTATCTGGTCGACCTGGCCAAACGCAGCGGCCAGAAATTCATGGTGCGCCTGGTGAAGGGCGCCTACTGGGACGCCGAGATCAAGCGTGCGCAAGTCGAAGGCATGCCGGGCTATCCGGTCTATACCCGCAAGGTTTACACCGACGTGTCTTATCTCACCTGCGCGCGCAAGCTGCTGGCGGCCGCCGACATCCTGTATCCGCAGTTCGCCACCCACAATGCGCATTCGCTGGCGGTGATCTACACCTGGGCCAAGGCCGATGGCGTAAGCAACTACGAATTCCAGTGCCTGCACGGCATGGGCGAGACCCTGTACGACCAGGTGGTCGGCAAGGACAAGCTGGACAAGGCCTGCCGCATCTATGCGCCGGTCGGTTCGCACGAAACCCTGCTGGCCTACCTGGTGCGCCGCCTGCTGGAAAACGGCGCCAACTCCTCGTTCGTGAACCAGATCGTCGACGAAAGCGTCGCCATCGATTCGCTGCTGGCCGATCCGTTCGACCAGGCGCGCGCCGCCGGAGGCAAGCCGCACCCGGCGATTGCCCTGCCGCTGCAGATGTTCGGCGCCGAGCGCGCGAACTCCGCGGGCCTGGACCTGGTCAACGAAAACACGCTGCGTATCGTCGCCGACGGCCTGGCCCAGCAGCGCCGGCACATCGCCGCCCCGCTGATCGCAGGTACGGTGGCAGCGGGCGAACACGCGAACATCGTCAATCCGGCGCAGTCGACCGATGTCGTCGGCCAGGTGGTCGAAGCCTCGCGCGCCGACGTCGAGACTGCGCTGGTCGCTGCCAGCGCCTTTGCCGGCGAATGGGAAAGCACGAGCGCCGACAGCCGCGCCGCCATGCTCGAGCGCACCGCCGATTTGTTCGAACAGAACGGCCTGGAACTCATGGCACTGGCCGTGCGCGAAGCCGGCAAGTCGCTGCCGAATGCGATCGCCGAACTGCGCGAAGCGGTGGACTTCCTGCGCTATTACGCGGTACAGGTGCGCGCATCGCAAGCCGATGGCGCGCTGGGACCAGTGAGCTGCATCAGCCCCTGGAACTTCCCGCTGGCGATCTTCACCGGCCAGGTGGCAGCGGCGCTGGCCGCCGGCAACGTGGTGCTGGCCAAGCCGGCCGAGCAGACTCCCCTGATCGCACACCGCGCGGTGGAACTGTTCCATGAAGCTGGCTTCCCGCGCGCGGCGATCCAGCTGCTGCCGGGCCGCGGCGAAGTGGTGGGCGCCGCCCTGACCGCGGACGCCCGCGTCAAAGGTGTGATCTTCACCGGCTCGACCGAAGTGGCGCAGCTGATCAACCGTACCCTGGCCAAGCGTGCCGAAACCGAGGGCATCGACATCCCGCTGGTGGCCGAAACCGGCGGCCAGAATGCGCTGATCGTCGATTCGTCGGCGCTGCCGGAGCAGGTGGTGTCGGACGTGCTGTCCTCGGCCTTCGATTCGGCCGGCCAGCGCTGCTCGGCGCTGCGCGTGCTCTTCCTGCAGGAAGACATCGCCGACAAGACCATCAAGATGCTCAAGGGCGCGATGCAGGAACTGCGCGTGGGCAGTCCGGACCGCCTGGCGACCGACATCGGCCCCGTGATCGATGCCGAAGCCCAGCGCAACCTGCTGGCCCACATCGAACGCATGCGCGCCACCGCACGCAGCCACTTCGCGCTGGAACTGCTGGCCGGCGTGGCGGACAGCGGCACCTTCGTGCCGCCGACCGTGCTGGAAATCGGCTCGCTGGCGGAGCTCAAGCATGAAGTCTTCGGCCCAGTGCTGCACATCGTGCGCTACCGCCGTGCGGACCTGGCGAAAGTGATCGACACCATCAACGCCACCGGCTACGGCCTGACCCTGGGCGTGCACTCGCGCATCGACGAGACCATCGACTTCATCGTCGCGCGTGCGCACGTCGGCAACATCTACGTGAACCGCAACATCGTCGGCGCGGTCGTCGGCGTGCAGCCGTTCGGCGGCGAAGGCAAGTCCGGCACCGGCCCGAAGGCCGGCGGCCCGCTCTACCTGAAGCGCCTGCAGCGCAATGCTGCGGCGCTGATGCAGCACAGCCGCGCAGTCGACGCGGGCCTGGAAGCCCTGCTGGGCTGGATGCGCGCCAATGGCCACCAGGACGTCGCCCTGCTTGCCGACGGCTACGGCCGCACTGCGCTCACCGGCGTCGAGATGGTGCTGCCGGGTCCGACCGGCGAGCGCAATACGCTGGCGTTCACCTCGCGCGGCACCGTGCTGTGCGCGCCCGCCACGGCTGCCGGCCTGCTCAACCAGGTGGCCGCAAGCCTGGCCACCGGCAACCGCGCGCTGGTACTGGCGGCGCCGGAACTGATCCCGGCCAACCTGCCGGCGCTGGTGAAGGAGCGCGTGCGCTTCGTCGGGATGGATGAAATCGATGCGGGCGAATTCCAGGTCGCGCTGGTGGAAGCCGGCTTGGGCGGTCCCCTGCGTACCAAACTGGCGGCGCGCACCGGCGCGATCGTCGGCATCGTCGATACCGATGCTGCCAGGCCGGTTGCCCTGTGGCGCCTGGTGGCCGAGCGCGCGGTCTGCGTCAACACGACCGCGGCTGGCGGCAACGCAAGCCTGATGACGCTGGGGGTGTAATTATCGAAGTAGGAGTATCGTAGGGTGGCCGGCTTTGCCGGCCGCGCGTTCAAGCAGCCTTACATGGCCGATAAGTATCGATTCACCGTGTCGTTGAACGCGCGGGCGGGAGAACCCGCCCACCCTACCGATTCATTGCAGCAGAAGCACCGTAGCAGCTGGAGACAATTCTTATAAATGGAGGCAGACATGCTAGTAGGCGTACCAAAGGAGATCAAGAACCACGAGTACCGGGTCGGGCTCACGCCCCCGTCGGTGCGCGAGCTGACCTTGCGCGGAGTCGACGTGATCGTGCAGCAGGGCGCCGGCGAGCAGATCGGGTTGTCGGACGAGCAGTACGTGGCGGCCGGCGCCACCATGGTCGCCACGGCCAAGGAAATCTTTGCGCGCGCCGACATGGTGGTCAAGGTCAAGGAACCGCAGCCGACCGAGTGCGCGATGCTGCGTGAAGGGCAGATCCTCTACACCTACCTGCACTTGGCTCCCGATCCCGAGCAGACCGCGGCGCTGGTGAAATCCGGCGCGGTCTGCATCGCGTATGAAACCATCACCGGTGCCGGCGGCGGGCTGCCGCTCTTGGCGCCGATGAGCGAAGTGGCCGGCCGCATGTCGATCCAGGCGGGCGCCGCCCACCTCGAGAAATCCAAGGGCGGCATGGGCCTGCTGCTGGGCGGCGTGCCGGGCGTGGCGCCTGGCCACGTAGTCATCATCGGCGCCGGCGTGGTCGGCACCAATGCGCTGCAGATGGCGGTCGGCACCGGTGCGCGCGTGACGGTGCTCGACAAGAACGTCGACCGCCTGCGCCAGCTCGATCTCGTCTACGGCAACCGTATCGCCACGGTGTACTCCAACGCGCATGCGATCGAAGAAGCGGTTCTATCCGCCGACCTGGTGATCGGCGGCGTGCTGGTGCCGGGCGCCGCGGCGCCCAAGCTGGTCACCCGCGACATGATTGCGCGCATGAAGAAGGGCGCGGTGGTGGTGGACGTGGCGATCGACCAGGGCGGCTGCTTCGAGACTTCGCACGCCACCACCCATGCCGACCCGACCTTTGTCGTCGACGGCGTGATCCACTACTGCGTGGCGAACATGCCGGGCGCGGTGGCGCGCACCTCGACCTTTGCGCTGAACAACGCCACCATCGGCCATGCCGTGGCGCTGGCGACCAAGGGCTGGCGCCAGGCATTGCTTGACGATGTCCACCTGCGCAATGGCCTGAACGTTTGCCAGGGCAAGGTGACCTACCAGGCCGTGGCGCGCGACCTCGGCTACGACTACGTACCGGCCGAGTCGCTGCTGGGCTAGAAGGACGCTTGCGCCAGATCCCGGCACACGCGCCGGGTAATGTGGAAGGCATACTGCGCGGCCACCGATTTCACGAAACGCATGAAATCGATGGCCGCGTTTTCATTGGCGTTGTCGGAAATCGTGCGGATCACCGCGCAGGGCACGCCCAGCTCGTAGCACACCTGCGCCACCGCGGCGCCTTCCATTTCCACCGCCACCAGCCCGCTCAAGGCCGCGTTGAGGCCCTCCAGGTGGGCGCGGTCGGTCATGAACTGGTCGCCGCTGGCCACCAGGCCGCGGTGCACGCGCGGCTGCTGCAGGCGAAATGCGCGGCGTTCGGTTTCGCTCACCGCGTTTTCGAAATGGTGCTCCAGAAAATCATGGGCGGCGCGCGACAGGTGCATCGACAAGTGCGGATCGGGCTGGAAGTGGCTCATGCCCGTCAGCGGCACCTCGAAACGCGGGAACAGCGGGCTGGCGTCCATATCGTGCTGGACCAGGGCTTCGGCCACCACGATATCGCCTACCTGCACGGTTTTGTCCCCGGCGCCGGCCACGCCGGTGAACAGGATGTGGGTAACTCCGAACTTTTCCACAAGCGTGGTGGCAGTCATGGCCGCCGCAACCTTCCCAATTCGCGACAGGACGCACACAGCGTCGATTTCCCACAGCTGTCCACTGCGGTACTCACGTTTTCCGTGGATGAGCGTGGCGGGGCCTCTCATGGCCTCCACGAGCCCCTGCTGTTCTTCCGCCAGTGCGCTGATGATCCCTAACCGCATGATTTTCTACCGTGATTGCCGGATCGCGATGATAACCGGCGCGCACAGCCCGGGCGAAAAACCCCGGGCTGCCGCGCCAGGCAGCGCTTATTGCACCGTCAGCGCCACGTCGTCCACCAGGAAGGTCGTCTGCAGCGACGAATCCTCGGCCGCGGCGAAGAAGACCTGCACCGTCTGGCCCTTGTAGGCCGTCAGGTCGATGGTCTTCTGCACATAGCCGGTGCCCTTGTCCAGGTTCGAATAGGTGGCCGGCGTGGCCAGGATCGTGCCGCCGCTGCTGCGTACCTGGAGCTTGAGCGTGTCGAAGACGGAGGTCGTCGTCGTTTCCGCCGACCCGACCTGCAGCCAGAACGACAGCGTCACGCTGGCCGCGCTCGAGGGAATCGCGATTTGCTGGTACAGGTTGTCGGTGCGGGTCGCGCCGGTGCCGGCAAATTTCGCTTCCCAGCTGCCGGTGCGCGGCACGGTGGCCGCCACGTTGTTGATGATGCCGCTGCCGCCGCTCCAGGACACCGCACCCGACTCGAAGCCCGGATTGGCCAGCAGCTGGGTGCCGCCGCCGCCGTTGGTGATGCTGAACGCCGCCGCGTTCGAGCTGCCGACGTTGCCGGCCGCGTCGTACGCCTTGGCCACCAGGGTGTGGCCGCCGTCGGCAAGCAGGGTGGAATCCAGCGTCATCGAATAGGGCGAAGCGGTATCGGTCCCCTTCAGCAGGTTATCCACATAGAACTCCACCTTGCTCACGCCCACGTTGTCGCTGGCGCTGGCCGACAGCGTGATGGTGCCGCTGGTGCCGGACTCGCTGGCGCTCACGGTTGGCGCGACCGTGTCGCCGGAGGCTGCCGTCTGCGTCACCCAGATCGGCGCCGACCACAGGATCTTGCCGTCGCTTTGCGTGATCTTCGCATAGTAGAAATGCTCGCCCAGGCTTGGCGTGATGGTGGTGCTGGCCGTGCTGGACAACTGGGTCACGGTGCCGTTGCGCTTGGGGACGCCCTCGAAGATCGCGACCGTCGATACGGTCTTGCCGGAGGTGTTGGCAAAGTTCGCCACCAGGTTCAGGGAACCGCTGTTGGTGATGCGCTCGCCCATCACGCTCCCGTTCGCGGTGAGCACCAGCTGCGAGGTCTTGTCCATGGTCGCGAACACGCGCCGTGCGCGCAGCGCGTCGACAAAACTGGTGTTGCTCAAGGCCGTGCCGGTGGGGATCAACACGCCCGTGCGGTTGGTGTAGGACGCGCCCCAGTTGGCGCAGTGGTTGTCCTGGTTGGTGGAAAACGCGACGTGAAAGCCCGCCTCCAGCGCTTTTTTACAGGCGCTTTCATAGGTGCTGCGGCTGGTTTCGGATTCCGTGGTGTTGGTCGAGAAGGCCGAGGTGTTCATCACTTCGCACAGCACCATGGCCTCGTCGCCATCGGCCGTATAGCCCAGCGCCACGCCGTTGGCGAGGAACTGGCCGCTGGTCTCGGGATGGTTGAACTGGCCGATGTAGCCGCGGTTCTTCATCAGGGTGTAGAGCGCCGGATAGTCGGTCTTGGCGGTGAACGCATCGCCCAGCAGCTCGTTGCTGGCGTTGTATTCCCATTGCAGCAGTTCGGTGCTGTTCAGGATGTTGAGGTGGCCGCCATTGCTGATCACGCCCCATTCCAGGCCGTACACCGCGAGGAAGTTCGGATTGGCCAGGTTGAAGTCCGAAGCCGCTTTCAGGCCGGCCGCATACAGCGCCTTGGCGGTCGCCGGGCTGGCCGAGGTGTTGGTCGAGCTCGAACCGTCGTACATGTGGTTATGCTCGGACGCCAGCAGGATGTCCAGGCCCTTGTTTTTGGCATAAGTGAAAGCGTCGGTCGGTCCGAGGGCGCCGGTCTGAGGACTTTGCGAGCTGGTGCAGGAAGCCAGTGCGCCGCCGCCGTCGCTATGGTTGGTCTGGCTGTGCAGGTTGGCGTAGTAGACGGTGTAGGGCAGCGAGGCGGTGGCCGGCACCGAGGCGGGCGACACCGTACCCGGAATCGATTGGCTCGTGCCCGATTTTGCGGCAGGCTTGGTGTCCTGGCTTGCACCCGTGGGCAGTGGCTGGAAGGCCGGCATCGGCGCGGCGCCTGGGTCGCCGACGGCGATGTCCCAGCTTTGCTCGATGCGGTGGCCCTGTTCGCCCTGCAGTAAAGCGTCGATCTCCTCGCTGGCAAGCTTGCGGTTGCCGCGTGCATCCTTTTCCTTCGCCACGGCGATCAATCGCACCTGGTAGATGCCGTCACGCAGGGCAGGGTCGCTGCTGCGTCCCGCCCACTTCACCTTGACGTCGACCGGCTTGTTCGACAGCAGTTCGCTTCCTTGCCAGCGCTCGATCACCCGTTGCGCCGGGTCGACCAGTTCCAGCCGCCAGGCGATGTCGTGGGCCTGCTCGACGAAAGGATAGCTGAAATTGAGCGCAAATAAGCGCCCTTCCTGTGCAGATGCCGTCGCATTGTACGGCGCATGCAAGGTCGCTTCGAACTCCCGGTGATCCGCTTCGGAAGCAAAACCCGCGTGGCTGAAGCCAAGCGCCAAAACCAGTGGAAGCAATTTCAAGGTGCGAACGTGGTGCATGTGAGTCCCCTCTTTTCTCTTTTGTTATGAAAAGTACAAAGTCTGACAACAATGCATGACACATTGATGACAAACAAGCACTTTCTGAGAGGAACTGAGCAGTTGTTGTCAATACGCCATAAAGAGGAATCCGAATGGCTTGGGGCAATGAACTGTGCATAAGGTCCAGCTTGTTCACAGTGTTCGTCCATTTTTTGCGGATGTTGATCGCGATCTGCCGGCAATAGCGCCATGCGCAGCTGCGGCCAGGCGAGTTCTTCCATGGATATCCACCGTTTGATCGAGCTCATGGATCGCCTTTTCCCTTGCAGTTGCCTTCCCGTTTTGCTTGTCTTACCGGTGGAAGGAGGGCAAAGCCGTCCTTGGGGTTTTCCAAAGCCGGCAGTTCAGGGGTTTAGTTAACTAAGATGTATATATAAAACTAGTAGTAGTTAGTAAACGTGGGCTCTTCTGTTGATAAGTCGCGTTTACTCCACAAGATCAAGCACTTGCGCCTTCATTTTTGGGCGGGACAAAGGGTGTGTGCAGATTGAACGGATGGTGGACAGATTTTGAGCCGATCGGAAATTGTCCTGTTCTGCACATCTGCTCCTGTGGATATACATGGGCTTGTCCACAGATGGGCCGTCCAGATTCAGCCGAAAAGCGGTTTTGCAGGCGGGTTGGTGTTCAGCGCGACAGCGATCTCGCTGCGTTGGCGACCCTGGTAACGGATAAGGGTTCGGCAGTCCTGGTGTTGCCAGACTTGTTGAGCGGACAAAAGTTGTCAGGTATCGATGCTTAACGAACCTGGCGACCGAGCAGCTGCTGCTGTTGGCGATCAAGTCCTGTCCCTACTGGACGAACTGGTTCGCCTGTAGCGCTCGTGCTGCTGGTTTGCCAGCCCTTGGGGCGACGAATTCCGGCAACTTGTCTGGTTTATTGTTTTAGTTAACTAGGTTGTATACAAAATAGTAGTAATAGTAAACGCCGCATTATTTGTGGATAAGCCTGGTTTTTTCCACAGCATCAAGGACTTAGGGCAGTTTCAACTTGCTGTACAAGCGGTGTTTGTAAACTGTAGGGAAGTTGGACAGAATTCGGGACTGGCCGTTTACCGAGCTGTTCTACACATTCGATCCTGTGGATATCCCAACTGTTTTCCACAGGTGCGAGCAGACCGTTTTTTTGTAAAACCTGCAGGCGGTTTGGCAGCAAGGCGATGCAGCGAAGTGACGCGTCGTCGTTTGCAGCTTCCGGCTTGTCGGATCGACACGACGCGAGCACGAAAAAAAAATTCAGAAAGTTTTCAAAGGTTTACAAGTTAAATAGATATACAAAATAATAGTAGTAGTTAACGGCAGCCCTGTTCTGTGGAGAAGGTAGTTAACACCCGAAGAATCAAGCGCTTACAGAAGGTATAAGGTGGTGTACGGCGTGCATGTCCAGCTGGGCGAAACATTGGACAAGAATTTGGAAGCGCCAAAATGCCTCGGTTCTGCACAAACCGTACCTGTGGATATCAAGAACCTTATCCACAGGTGGGCTATGGACATCCGTTTACGTTCTGGTAAGCTTGCCTCAACGAATCGCAAACGGAGGGGCCGTGGAGCTCGATGCGCTGTGTGGACTGGTCAGGCCAGCCAGGCCTTGGGAAGGCAATGCAGGTCCATTCGCCAACGAAAACCGTACCGGCCGCACGGCCTGTTTGCGAGGACGCTAGCCCGTGGAATCGGCTGGCGAGTACGACTACATCATCGTCGGGGCCGGCACATCGGGCTGCGTGCTGGCCAACCGCCTGAGCCGCGACAAGAACCTGAATATCCTGCTGCTCGAGGCGGGCGGCAGGGACGATTACCTGTGGATTCACATCCCGGTCGGCTACCTGCATTGCATCGGCAATCCGCGCACCGACTGGCTGTTCCGCACCGAAGCCGAGGCAGGATTGAACGGCCGCTCGCTCATCTATCCGCGGGGGAAAGTGCTGGGCGGTAGCTCGTCGATCAACGGCATGATCTACATGCGAGGGCAAGCGCTCGATTATGAGCGCTGGGCCGAAGAAACGGGCGACGATTCCTGGCGCTGGGACCAGGTCTTGCCACTGTTCCGGCGCAGCGAAGACCACTATGCCGGGGCCAGCGAATTGCATGGCGCCGGCGGCGAATGGCGGGTCGAAAAGCAGCGGCTGTCGTGGAAGATCCTGGATGCCTTCCGCGATGCCGCGGCCGAAGCCGGCATCCCGAAAATCGGCGACCTGAATGCCGGCCTGGGCGAGGGTTCTGCCTATTTCGAGGTCAACCAGCGCCGCGGCATCCGCCTGAATACGGCCAAGGCTTTCCTCAAGCCGGCGGCGCAGCGCCCGAACCTGACCATCATGACCGGCTGCCACGTCGAGCGTTTGCTGTTCGCCGAGACGCCCCAGGGCCCGGTCTGCACCGGCGTGCAATTTACCGGCGGTGGACAGGCTTTGACTGCCACCGCGCAGCGCGAAACCCTGCTCGCCGCAGGTGCGATCGGCTCGCCGCAGATCCTGCAATTGTCCGGCATCGGCGACGCGGGCGAACTCCAGCGCCACGGTATTGCGCCGGTGGCCGACTTGCCCGGGGTCGGCGCCAACCTGCAAGACCACCTGCAGCTGCGCATGATTTTCAAGGTGCAGGGCGTCACCACCCTGAACACGCGCGCCACCAACTGGTTCGGCAAGACCCTGATCGGGCTCGAATACGCTTGCTTCCAGAGCGGGCCGATGTCGATGGCGCCGTCCCAGCTCGGTGCGTTTGCCCGCTCGTCGCCGGACCTGCCAGCGCCAAACCTGCAATTCCACGTCCAGCCGCTGTCGCTGGACAAGTTCGGCGATCCGCTGCACCGCTTCCCGGCGTTTACCGCCAGCGTCTGCAACCTGCAGCCGACGTCGCGTGGCCACGTGCGCCTTGCCTCGAGCGACAGTCATGCCGCGCCGAAGATCACGCCGAACTACCTGAGCACCGAGCTTGACCGCAAGACCGCCGCCGCGGCGCTGGCGCTGACGCGCCGCATCGTGGCCGCACCGGCCCTGGCCGGCTACCAGCCGCAGGAATTCGTGCCGGGCCCGCAATACCAGACCGAGGACGAGCTGGCCGAGGCGGCAGGGCTGGTCGGCACCACGATTTTCCATCCGGTCGGCACTTGCCGCATGGGGCGCCTGGATGATCCGCTGGCGGTGGTCGACAGCAGCCTGCGCGTGCGCGGTGTCGGCAAGCTGCGCGTGGTCGATGCTTCGATCATGCCGTTCATCACCTCTGGCAACACGAATTCACCGACGATCATGATCGCGGAAAAGGCGGCGCAAGACATCCTGGCCCAGAAAACCCGAGCCGGCTGATCAGGCGGGCGTGCTTGTGCAAACTTGCACAACCGGCTTGCGCCGGTACGGCAGATTTGCACTGAACTCGCAGCGCGGCCGTATTGTGACAATCCGGCCTTGTATGTATTATTTAACAAGGTATCCTCGCGCGCTTTTGTCGTTTGCAGCACCACCTGTCTGGAGATTCAATGGCGGATGTCATCCTGGAGACAAGACAACTCACCAAGGAGTTCAAGGGATTCACGGCCGTCAGCGAGGTCAATCTGCAAGTCGAGCGCGGCCACATCCACGCCCTGATCGGCCCGAACGGCGCCGGCAAGACCACCTGCTTCAACCTGCTGACCAAATTCCTGGTTCCCACGTCCGGACAGATTCTTTTCAACGGGCGCGACATCACCGCCGCCCGGCCGGCCCAGATCGCCCGCATGGGCATCATCCGTTCCTTCCAGATCTCCGCCGTCTTCCCGCACATGACCGTGCTGGAAAACGTGCGCATCGGCCTGCAGCGCCAGCTCGGCACCAGTTATCACTTCTGGCGCAGCACCCGACACTTGAAGCAGCTGGACGAACGGGCGCTGGCGCTGCTGGCCGAAGTCGGCCTGGAGAGTTTTGCCACCACCCTCACGGCGGATTTGCCTTACGGCCGCAAGCGCGCCCTGGAAATTGCCACCACCCTGGCGATGGAACCGGAACTGATGCTGCTCGACGAGCCTACCCAGGGCATGGGCCATGAAGATGTCCACAGGGTCACCGAACTCATCAAGAAGGTCTCGGGCGGGCGCACCATCCTGATGGTCGAGCACAACATGCGTGTCGTGGCCGGCATCTGCGACCGCATTTCCGTCTTGCAGCGCGGCGCCGTGCTGGCCGAAGGCAGTTATGCCGAGGTCTCGCGCAATCCGCAGGTGATGGAAGCGTATATGGGCACCAGCGATGCGGGCCTCGAAGGAGCGCACCCATGACGGCCGCCCTCGAGATCGCCGACCTCCACGCCTGGTATGGCGAATCCCACATCCTGCACGGCATCAGCCTGACCGTGGAAGCGGGCGAAGTCGTCACGCTGCTGGGTCGCAACGGCGCCGGGCGCACCACCACGCTGCGCGCCATCCTGGGCCTGACCGGGCGCCGCACCGGCTCGATCAGGGTCAATGGTGTCGAAGCAATCGGCCTGCCCACCCACAAAATCGCCCACCTCGGCATCGGCTACTGCCCGGAAGAACGGGGGATCTTTGCCTCCTTGTCGGCCGAGGAAAACCTGATGCTGCCGCCCCAGCTCAGCACAAAGGGAGCAGGCGGGGCAGGGACGGGCATGACGCTCGACGAGATCTACGCCATGTTTCCCAACCTGTACGAGCGCCGCAACAGCCAAGGCACGCGCCTGTCGGGCGGCGAGCAGCAGATGCTGGCGGTCGCGCGCATCCTGCGCACCGGCGCGCGCCTGCTGCTGCTGGACGAGATTTCCGAAGGGCTGGCGCCGGTCATCGTGCAAAGCCTGGCGCGCATGATCACGACGCTCAAGGCCAAGGGCTATACGATCGTCATGGTCGAGCAGAACTTCCGCTTCGCCGCCCCGCTGGCGGACCGCTTTTATGTGATCGAACACGGACAGGTGGTGGAGACCATCGCTGCCGCGGAACTCACCACCAGGATGCCGGTGCTCACCGAGCTGCTCGGCGTGTAATCAACCGCAAACGCATGTGTATAACCATAACGGAGACAACATGAAACCTACCGCCATCGCCCTCGCCACTGCTGCCTGCCTCAGCCTCTCCATGTCCGCCGCGGCACAAGCGCCCGCCGCCGCCATCTCGGGCGACATCATCAAGATTGGTTTTATTACCGACCTGTCCGGCGTCTACTCTGACGTCGACGGCAATGGCGGCGCGGAAGCCATCCGCATGGCGATCGCCGACATGGGCGGGGCCGTCAACGGCAAGAAGATCCAGCTGGTCGTGGCCGACCACCAGAACAAGCCGGACATCGCGGCCTCGAAGGCGCGCGAATGGTTCGACCAGCAGGGCGTCGACCTGCTGATCGGCGGCACCAACTCGGGCGCCAGCCTGGCCATGGCCAAGGTCGCCGCGGAAAAGAAAAAGGTCTTCATCGCGATCGGTTCCGGCACCGCGCAACTGACCAACGAACAGTGCACGCCCTACACCGTCCACTACGCCTACGACACGGTGGCGCTGGCGCGCGGTACCGGCTCGACCATGCTCAAGCAGGGCGGCAAATCCTGGTATTTCCTGACCGCCGACTATGCCTTCGGCCAGTCGCTCGAGAAAGACACGTCCGACGTCGTCAAGGCGGGCGGCGGCACCGTGCTGGGCAGCGTCAAGCACCCGCTGTCGGCCTCGGACTTCTCGTCCTTCCTGCTGCAGGCGCAGGCCTCCAAGGCCCAGGTGCTGGGCATGGCCAATGCCGGCGGCGACCTGATCAATGCGGTCAAGGCCGCCAACGAGTTCGGCCTGAACAAGAAGATGAAGATCGCCGGCCTGCTGGTCTTCATCAACGATATCCACACCCTGGGCCTGAACACCACCCAGGGCATGTATTTCACCGACGGCTGGTACTGGGACCGCACCCCCGAGTCGCGCGCCTGGGCCAAGCGCTATTTCGCCAAGATGAAGAAGCAGCCGTCGATGCTGCAGGCGGGCGACTACTCGGCCACGATGCAGTTCCTGAACGCCGTCAAGGCCACCGGCACCGACAACGCCGGCCAGGTGATGGCGCAGCTGAAGAAAACCCCGGTGAACGACATGTTCGCCAAGAACGGCGTCATCCGCGCGGACGGCCGCATGGTGTACGACATGTACCTGATGCAAGTGAAGACGCCGAAGGAATCGAAGGGCGCCTGGGATTACTACAAGGTGGTCGCCACCATCCCGGGCGACCAGGCATATACGAAGAAGGCGGAGAGCAAGTGCGCGTTGTGGAAGTGAAGAGCAGCGCTGCCGACTGATTGCACCGCCAACCGTAAAACCGTCGTTCCGGCGAAGGCCGGGACGACGTGTTAGAGCAGCGGGACCAAGGCGTGGCATGAATTGCCTCATCCGTTCCGAAACGATCCCCTAGTTCAAGCGTCCCCATGGAAATCTTCGGCATCCCCCACCAAGCCCTGCTCAGCCAGCTCCTGCTGGGCCTGGTCAACGGCTCCTTCTACGCCATGCTCTCGCTCGGCCTGGCCGTGATCTTCGGCCTGCTCAACGTCATCAACTTTTCCCACGGCGCGCTCTACATGGTCGGCGCCTTTGCCGCCTATATCGGCGTCACCAGTTTCGGCATGAACTACTGGACGATGCTGCTGCTGGCGCCAATCCTGGTGGGCCTGCTCGGCATCCTGATCGAGCGCACCATGCTGCGCTGGCTGTACAAGCTGGACCACCTCTACGGCCTGCTGCTGACCTTCGGCATCACGCTGCTGCTGGAAGGGACCTTCCGCTCCTTCTTCGGCGTCTCCGGCCAGACGCTCGACGTGCCGGAACAGCTGGCCGGGGCCACCGACCTTGGCTTCATGATCCTGCCGAACTACCGCGCCTGGGTGGTGCTCGCCTCCCTGGTCGTCTGCCTGTCGACCTGGTTCGTCATCGAGAAGACCCGCCTGGGCGCCTACCTGCGCGCTGGCACCGAAAACCCGAAACTGGTCGAAGCCTTCGGCATCAACGTGCCGCTGATGGTCACGCTCACCTATGGCTTCGGCGTGGCGCTGGCGGGCTTTGCCGGCGTGCTGGCGGCCCCCGTCATCAACGTCACGCCGCTGATGGGTTCGAACCTGATCATCGTCGTGTTCGCCGTGGTCGTGATCGGCGGCATGGGCTCGATCCTCGGCTCCATCCTCACCGGGCTGGCGCTGGGCGTCATCGAAGGCCTCACGCGGGTGTTCTATCCGGAAGGCTCCGAAGTTGTCGTGTTCGTCGTGATGGTGATCGTCCTGCTGCTGCGCCCGGCCGGACTGTTTGGCAAGGAGAAATAATGAACAAGAAAATCGCGTACTTACCTGCGCTGCTCGCGCTGGCGCTGTTCCTGGCGGCGCCCTTCTTCGCCTATCCCGTCTTCCTGATGAAGCTGCTGTGCTTCGCGCTGTTCGCCTGTGCCTTCAACCTCTTGATCGGCTTCACCGGCTTGCTCTCTTTCGGGCATGCCGCTTTTTTCGGCAGCGCCGGCTATGTGACCGGGCACCTGTTGACGGTCGTCGGGCTGCCGACCGAGCTGGGCATCCTGCTGGGCGTGGCGGCCGCCAGCCTGCTGGGACTGCTGATCGGGGCGCTCGCCATCCGCCGCCAGGGCATCTATTTTTCGATGATCACGCTGGCGCTGGCCCAGATGGTGTATTTCGCCGCGCTGCGCTCGCCGCTGACCCACGGCGAGGATGGCCTGCAAGGCGTGCCGCGCGGGCGCCTGTTCGGGGTGCTCGACCTGTCCAGCGACCTGACGATGTATTACGTGGTGCTGGCGATC
Organism: Telluria sp. ZT3P39; assembly: GCF_059685935.1. Lineage (NCBI taxonomy): Bacteria > Pseudomonadati > Pseudomonadota > Betaproteobacteria > Burkholderiales > Oxalobacteraceae > Telluria > Telluria sp. ZT3P39. Next base: position 27,879 of record NZ_JCASIH010000017.1, on the reverse strand, counting down.
GCGGTGGCGGGTTTTGCGCTGATCGTGCGGATCGTGCATTCGCCCTTCGGGCAGGTGCTCAAGGCGATCAAGGAGAACGAGCCGCGCGCCATCTCGCTCGGTTACGACGTCGACCGCTACAAACTGCTCGCCTTTGTCCTGTCGGCGGCGCTGGCAGGGCTCGCAGGGGCCACCAAAACGGTCGTGCTGGGCTTCGAGACCCTGACCGACGTGCACTGGACCATGTCGGGCCTGGTGATCCTGATGACGCTCGTAGGGGGCATGGGAACGATGGCCGGGCCCATCCTCGGCGCCTTCCTGGTGATCGCGCTGGAAAACAAGCTGGGCGACCTGGGCGCCTGGCTGGCGGAGACGCTCGGCATCGAATGGTTTGCGACCCTGGGCGACTCGGTCGGCATGGTCATCGGCCTGATCTTTATCATCTGCGTGCTCTTGTTCCGCCGTGGAATTGTTGGGGAACTAGGTGCGCGGTTCAAGCGGCACCCTGCTGCTTTATAAGGCAGCAGCGTAGATCGCGCGGGCGTCGGCGAGGGTGACGTCGCGCGGGTTGTTACCGAGCAGCCTGGTCTGCAGCATGGCGTCATGCGCCAGCCGGTCGAGGTCCGATTCCTGGATGCCGAGCTGGCGCAGCGTCGTCTCAATTCCCGTCAGCTTGGCTATTTGTTGCATAAAAGCAATTAACGCCTCCGCCCGCGCCCCCTCGCTCCCGCTTGCTTCCGGCACCACGATGCCGGCCAGTTCCGCGTACAGCTTGCCCGCCTGCGGCAGGTTGAAGCGCAGGACATGCGGCAGCACGAGCGAGTTCGACAGTCCATGCGGTACATGGAAGATGCCGCCGATCGGATAGGCCAGCGCATGCACGGCCGCCACCGGCGCGTTCGAGAAAGCTTGGCCCGCCAGGCAAGCGCCGAGCAGCATGGCTTGTCGCGCTTCGAGGTCGCTGCCCTGTTCGCAAGCCCGGATCAGGTTGCGTGATAACAGCGACAGCGCTTCGCGCGCCAGCGCGTCCGACAACGGATTCTTCTTGTGCTTGCTGGTATAGGCCTCGATGGCGTGCACCATCGCATCGATGCCGGTGGCGGCCGTGACCAGCGGCGGCAGGCCCAGGGTCAGGGACGCGTCCAGGATGGCCAGGTCCGCATACAGCTGCGGCGCGACCACGCCCATCTTGGCGGTGGCGCCGGTGGTGACGATGGCGATGTTCGTCACTTCCGATCCGGTACCGGCCGTGGTCGGCACCTGCACCAGCGGCAGGCGTTTTCCCGTCACCTTGCCGATGCCGTAGATTTCGCCGAGCGGCTGTGTTGATGCCGCCAGCACGGCCACCAGCTTGGCCACGTCCATCGAACTGCCGCCGCCAAAGCCGAGCACGAGATCGGCCTCCAGGCGTCGGGCGGCATCGACCGCATCGAGCACGACGGCTTCTGGCGGATCGGCTACGACACCGGAAAACACCGCGACCTTCACTCCGTGTTGCTCCAGGTTCCGTTGAGGCAGGTCGAGCAGGCCGGTGCGAAGAAAGCCCGCGTCGGTCACGACCAGTACCCGCCGCGTGCCCGGAAAGCGTTCCGCGACGACCTCGCCGAGGCGCGTGGTGATGCCGGGTTCCGACAGGATCGTGGCAACGGTGCTGAAGGCGAAAGCGGTCATGCGGTGTCTCCCCAAGTGTGATCGCATCAGCTTACCCCATCCGCAGCCTGTCGCGGCGGGCGGAACGCTGCCGTACAATGCAGCCTCTGCATTCCTTTGACTTGTCCCATGATTGATTTTGCTTGGCTCGGCGTTGCCGCCTTTACCGCCGGGCTGGTCGACGCCGTTGTCGGTGGCGGCGGCCTGATCCAGATCCCTGCCATTTTTTCCGTCCTGCCGAAGGAAGTTCCCGCGACGCTGCTGGGGACCAACAAGTTCGCCAGCATCTTCGGGACCAGTGCCGCGGCGGTGAACTACGCGCGCCGGGTGAGGGTAGCGTGGAGCACGGCGGCGCCGGCTGCCATGGCGGCCTTCGTCCTGTCGTTTGCCGGAGCCTGGACCGTCACGCGGGTGCCGGCCGATTTCGTACGGACGCTGCTGCCGATCATCCTGGTGGCGGTCGCCGTCTATACATTCAAGAAGAAAGATCTCGGCGCCGTGCATGCGCCGGTGCACAGCGGCTTGGCCGAACGCTACTGGGCAATCGGGATCGGTGCAGCCATCGGATTCTATGACGGCTTTTTCGGGCCGGGGACCGGCAGCTTCCTGATCTTCCTGTTCGTGCGTTTCTTCGGCTTCGATTTTCTCAGCGCCTCGGCGGCGGCCAAGATCGTCAACGTGGCCTGCAATTTCTCGGCCCTGATGTGGTTCGGGTACAGCGGACACTTGCTGTGGCAACTAGGCCTGATGATGGCGGGGTGCCAGGTGGCAGGCTCGCTGATCGGCACCAGGTTGGCCTTGAAACATGGCAGCGGCTTTGTCCGCAAGCTGTTCCTGGTCGTCGTGTCCGGACTGATCCTCAAGACGGCCTACGATGCGTTTATCAAGATCGGGTGGTGATTGTTCCACGTGAAACATAGAGCCGGGCTTGCCCGGCTTTTCTTTTAGCCGCGTAGTTTGTTCCACGTGAAACAAAATCTGTCGTTTTCGGACCGATGAAGAGTCCCGCAAGAAAAAAGAATCTATAATCGCGCATCAGTCTCCTCGCCTTGCGCACATCATGCTATTTCCAACTGAATTCGACGTCATCGTCGTCGGCGGCGGCCATGCCGGCACCGAAGCCGCACTCGCGTCCGCGCGCACCGGTCAAAAGACCCTGCTGCTGACCCATAACATCGAAACCCTGGGACAAATGTCCTGCAATCCGTCGATCGGCGGTATCGGCAAGGGCCACCTCGTCAAGGAAGTCGACGCGCTCGGCGGCGCCATGGCCATCGCCACCGACGAGTCGGGCATCCAGTTCCGCATTCTGAATTCGTCCAAGGGCCCGGCCGTACGCGCCACCCGCGCCCAGGCCGACCGTATCCTGTACAAGGCGGCCATCCGTTCGCGCATCGAAAACCAGCCGAATTTGTGGCTGTTCCAGCAAGCCGTGGACGACCTGATGGTGGAGGGCGATCGCGTCGTCGGTGCCGTCACCCAGGTTGGCGTGCAGTTCCGTGCCCGCGCGGTGGTGCTGACCGCCGGGACTTTCCTGGACGGGAAGATCCACGTCGGCCTGCAAAGCTATTCCGGCGGCCGCGCCGGTGACCCGCCGGCGATGTCGCTGTCGAGCCGCCTGAAGGAACTCAAGCTGCCGCAAGGCCGCCTGAAGACCGGCACGCCGCCGCGCATCGACGGCCGCAGCATTGATTTCTCGGTACTGGCCGAGCAGCCGGGCGACCTCGATCCGGTGCCGGTGTTCTCGGTCATGGGCAATGCCGCGATGCACCCGCGCCAAGTGCCATGCTGGGTCACGCACACCAACGAGCAAACCCACGACATCATCCGCGCCGGCCTGGACCGCAGCCCGATGTACACGGGCGTGATCGAAGGCGTCGGTCCGCGTTACTGCCCGTCGATCGAGGACAAGATCCACCGCTTCGCCACCAAGGAATCGCACCAGATTTTCCTGGAGCCGGAAGGCCTCACGACCAACGAGTTCTACCCGAACGGGATCTCGACCAGCCTGCCGTTCGACGTGCAGCTGGCCCTGGTGCGCTCGATGAAGGGCATGGAAAACGCCTTCATCCTGCGCCCGGGCTATGCGATCGAATACGATTATTTCGATCCGCGCGCCCTGAAAGCCTCGCTCGAAACCAAGTCGATCAAGGGCCTGTTCTTTGCCGGCCAGATAAACGGCACCACCGGCTACGAAGAGGCTGCGGCCCAGGGCTTGCTGGCCGGCCTGAACGCCGCGCTGCAAACCAAGGGCGAGCAAGCCTGGACCCCGGGCCGCTCGGAAGCCTATCTTGGCGTGCTGGTCGACGACCTGACCACCCAGGGTGTGGCCGAGCCTTACCGCATGTTCACCAGCCGCGCGGAATACCGCCTGTCGCTGCGCGAAGACAATGCCGACATGCGCCTGACGGAAATCGGCCGCAAGCTTGGCCTGGTGGGCGACGCCCAGTGGGCCGCGTTCGAGACCAAGCGCGAGTCCGTCGCCCGCGAACTCGAGCGCCTGCGCTCGACCTGGGTCAACCCGCGCATTTTGGCAGCAAGCGAATCCGAGCGCGTGGTAGGGCAGGCGATCGAGCGCGAATACAACCTGGCCGATTTGCTGCGCCGCCCGGGTGTGCAATACGACACCCTGATGACGATGCATGGCATGGAAGGCCAAGCGCTGGCCGGCCCCGGCGTGGAAGATCCAGCGGTCAAGGAACAGGTGGAAATCCAGCTGAAATACGCCGGCTACATCGACCGCCAGGCCAAGGAAGTGGAGCGTCACGACCACTACGAAAACCTGAAATTGCCCGAGAACCTGGACTACCTGGAGATCACCGCGCTGTCCTTCGAGGTGCGCCAGAAGCTCGACAAGGGGCGTCCGGAGACGCTTGGCCAGGCTTCGCGCATTTCCGGCGTGACCCCGGCGGCGATCTCGCTACTGCTGGTGCACCTGAAAAAACGCGGCGCCAAGGGCTTTACCACCACAAACACGAACACCGACGCGGAGCTGGCTGAATGAAGTATTTTGACCGCGCCGCGCTGGCGCAGGTACTGAAGGACGGCATCGCCGAGATGCAACTCGACCTGACCCAGGCCCAGCAGGAACAACTGCTGGATTATCTGGCGCTGATGAACAAGTGGAACAGCGTCTATAACCTGACCTCGCTGCGCGACCCGATGCAGATGGTGACCCACCACCTGCTCGATTCGCTCGCGGCCGTGCCTGCTTTCGCCGGCGCCCGCAATGTGCTGGACGTCGGGGCGGGCGGGGGCTTGCCCGGCATCGTGCTGGCCATCTGCCGTCCCGACATGAAAGTGTCGATGATCGACACCGTGCACAAGAAAACCGCCTTCCTCAAGCAGGTCAAAGCGGAACTCGAGTTGGTGAATGTCACCGTGTACACGATGAAGGTCCAGGAGCTCGAGGTGAGTGAAAAATTCGACGTGATTACCTCGCGTGCTTTTGCCGACCTGTCCGATTTTCTGAACTGGTCGGGTCACCTGTTGCTCGAGGGCGGAAAATTCATCGCCTTGAAAGGGGTGGCGCCGCCGGAAGAGCAGGAGCGCATTCCCGAGGAATGGAAAGTGACCGGTTTGCAGCCGCTGCAGGTGCCAAAGCTGGGGGCGGAACGCCACCTGGTGTTCGTCGAGCGCGCCACGGCAGGTTCGAACTAAACAGAATAAACCATATAAATCGTTTATACCGTTTATACAATACAAACCATTAAAATGGTTTGTACGGTATGAACGGTATAGCGTCTTGCTCCTTGCACCGTATCATTGCTTCCATGGATAAGAATAGATGGCGAAGATTTTTTGCGTAGCGAACCAGAAGGGTGGCGTCGGCAAGACCACCACCAGCGTCAACCTGTCGGCGGGGCTGGCCAAGCTTGACCAGCGCGTGCTGCTGGTCGACCTCGACCCGCAGGGCAATGCCACCATGGGCGCCGGCATCAACAAGGCGTCCCTGTCCAGCTCGATCTACCAGGTGCTGCTGGGCGAGGCCGACGTCGCCACCGCGCGCATGCGCTCGGAGGCAGGGCGCTTCGACGTGCTGCCCGCCAACCGCGAGCTGGCCGGCGCCGAGGTCGAGATGGTCTCGCTCGAGAACCGCGAGCGCCGCCTGAAGGACGCCCTGGCCGCGGTAAGCCAGGACTACGATTTCATCCTGGTCGACTGCCCGCCCGCGCTGTCGCTGCTGACCCTGAACGGCCTGTGCGCCGCGCACGGCGTGATCATCCCGATGCAGTGCGAGTACTACGCGCTCGAGGGCCTGTCCGACCTGGTCAACACGATCAAGAAGGTGCACGCCAACCTGAACACCGACCTGCGCATCATCGGCCTGCTGCGCGTGATGTTCGATCCGCGCATGACGCTGTCGCAGCAGGTCTCGGGCCAGCTCGAGCAGCACTTCGGCGACAAGGTGTTCACCACCATCATCCCGCGCAACGTGCGCCTGGCCGAAGCGCCGTCCTACGGCATCCCCGGCGTGGTGTTCGACCCCTCGTCCAAGGGCGCGCAGGCGTACATCGCCTTCGGCGCCGAAATGGTCGAACGCATCAAGACTATGTAATTCAGAAAAGAGAGCTGACACAGAAATGGCAACCAAAAAATTGAAAGGCCTCGGCCGCGGCCTCGACGCACTGCTTGGCGGCGACAGCGAACCGGCGCCGCCCCAGGCGCCGTCGTCCCTGCGCGTGACGCAGATCCAGGCCGGTAAATACCAGCCGCGCACCCGCATGGACGAAACCTCGCTGAGCGAACTGGCCGCGTCGATCAAGACCCAGGGCATCATGCAGCCGGTGCTGGTGCGTCCGTTGGGGGAGGGCGCCAAGGTGCCTTACGAAATCATCGCCGGCGAACGGCGCTTCCGCGCGGCCCAGATGGCTGGCCTCGAGGAAATCCCGGTGCTGGTGCGCGAAGTGGACGACCAGTCCGCCGCGGCCATGGCCCTGATCGAGAACATCCAGCGCGAAGACCTGAACCCGCTCGAGGAAGCGCAGGGCATCCAGCGCCTGATCAGCGATTTCGATTTCACCCACGAGCAGGCGGCCAACGCGGTCGGCCGCTCGCGCAGCGCGGTCTCGAATTTGCTGCGCCTGATTAACCTGGCCTCGCCGGTCCAGACCATGCTGATGGCGGGCGATATCGACATGGGCCACGCCCGGGCCCTGCTGGCGGTCGACAGCGCGCACCAGATCACCCTGGCCAACCAGGTGATCGCCAAGCGCCTGTCGGTACGCGAGACCGAAAAGATGGTGGCGCGCGCGATCGAGGAACAGGCGAGCCCGGAAGCGAGCGCCCGGGCCAAGGACAAGCCGGGCGACATCGTGCGCCTGGAAGAAGAATTGTCGGACAAGCTTGCCACCCCGGTGATGTTCAAGATGGGGGCGAAGGGCAAGGGGCAGCTGATCATCGACTTCGCCGACCTCGATATCCTCGATGGCGTGCTGGCGCGCCTGCGCGCGTGAACGATGTCCTGACCTAGGGTGGTCGGGTCCTCCCGACCGCGCGTTCAAGAAGCGTATGCATCTCGCAGCGCTGCACGCTCCCGCCGGTTGAACGCGCGGTCGGCAGAGCCGACCACCCTACGAACGCTCATCCGTTAAGTATTTGAAAAGATAGAGATTTCAGTACCTTTTCTGTCGTTTTCAGAGCATCTTTACGCCTCAGTTATAAGACCGGAAACGTTTGACTCGCGTCCGTATAACCACTTATAATCCCGCTGATTCGTGTAATTACCACATCGTAACTCGTCCCAATGCGCTAGCGCGGAATAAGAAAAACATGCTGCGCATCGTCTCCCTGCAATTGTTGGCAACGGTAGTCGTAGGCCTCATCGCCGCACTACTGGGGGGACTGGCTGCGATGTTTTCTGCGGTATTGGGCGGATTGTGCTGTGTTGTGCCCAATGCAATCATGGCGGTTCGCCTGTATGCCGGTACCCAAAGGCCGGGCGGCGCGAGCCCCGTGACATTCTTCATCTGGGAATTTGTAAAGATTGCGTTGACGCTTGCGCTCCTGTTCGCAAGCGCCAAGTTGTACCACGAGCTGAACTGGCTGGCCTTGTTGGCCGGGTTCATCGTGGCGCTGAAAAGTTACATCATCTTATTATTTAGGCACCGATAATGGCGAATCCAACTGTAGATGGCGCAGCGGCACACGCGCCAACCGCTTCAGAATACATCAAACACCACCTGGGCCACCTGTCGAACCAGCATCAGAACGGTCCGGTCGATTTTTCCGTTGTTCACTACGACACGCTGTTCTGGTCGATCGCCATGGGCGTGATCGGCTGCCTGGTCATGTGGATGGCAGCTCGCCGTGCCACCTCGGGCGTGCCGGGTCGCTTCCAGGCCGCGGTCGAGATGCTCGTCGAGATGGTCGAAGACCAGTCGAAGGCGATCGTTCACGGCGACCGCAGCTTCATCGCTCCCGCGGCGCTGACCGTGTTCGTCTGGGTAGCGCTGATGAACTCGCTGGACTTCCTGCCGGTCGACATGTTCTCGTACCTGTTCAGCCTGGCGGGTGTGGAAAACGTCTTCCCCTACCACCGCGTGGTCCCGACTGCCGACTTGAACGGCACCATCGGCATCTCGCTCGGCGTGCTGATCCTGATGCTCTTCTACGGCATCAAGATCAAGGGCCTGGGCGGCTGGCTCCACGAACTGTTTGCAGCACCGTTTGGCATCTGGATGGCGCCGTTCAACCTCCTGCTGAACATCATCGAATACGCAGCAAAAATGGTGTCGCTCGGTATGCGACTGTTCGGCAACATGTTTGCTGGCGAGCTGCTGTTCCTATTGATCGCTTTGCTTGGTTCGACCGCGACCATTTTCGGTTTCGTCGGCCAGGTAATCGCAGGCTCGATCTGGGCGATCTTCCACATCCTGATCGTGTTCCTGCAGGCCTTCATCTTCATGATGCTGACGCTTGTGTACCTCGGTCAGGCCCATGAAGGCCACTGATCGGCGCCGCAAGCATCGAACGGATAGTGGTTGTAAAGAAGTTGTAGTTTTTAATCTAGTTTTCAATTTAACTTTTGGAGTAACTCATGACTGACCTTTCTTTTGTTGCACTGGCTTGCGGTTTGATCATCGGCCTGGGTGCTATCGGTGCTTGCATCGGCATCGCCATCATGGGCGGTAAATACCTCGAAGCTTCTGCACGTCAGCCAGAACTGATGAACACCCTGCAGACCAAGATGTTCCTGCTGGCTGGTCTGATCGACGCGGCATTCCTGATCGGCGTCGGTATCGCCATGCTGTTCGCGTTCGCGAACCCGTTCGTCCCAGTCTAAGACGACGCATCTCAGGTTTTGAAGGGCCGAACCATCACGGTTCGGCATCCGTTTTTGTGAGAAGGAAAATACCGTGAACCTTAACGCAACGATGTTTGCACAGCTCGTGGTCTTCCTCATCCTGGCAGGCTTCACGATGAAATTCGTGTGGCCTCCACTGATGAAAGCGCTCGATGAGCGCGCTGAGAGGATCGCGAATGGCCTGGCCGCCGCTGACCGTGGCAAGGCCGACCTGGCCGCCGCTGAAAAGCGCGTGCAGGCTGAAATGGCAGGCGCCCGTGACGAAGTCCAGAAGCGCATTGTCGACGCCGAAAAGCGCGCTGCCCAGATCATCGACGCAGCCAAGCTGACCGCCAATGAAGAAGCCGCCCGTATCGTCGCCGCAGCCAAAGCCGACGCCGAGCAGCAAGTAACCCGTGCCCGCGAAGAACTGCGTGGCCAGGTTGCCGCACTGGCAGTGCAAGGCGCCGAGCAGATCCTCAAGCGCGAAGTGAACGCAGCGGCCCACGCCGACCTGCTGTCGAAACTGTCGACCGAGCTCTGATCATGGCAGAAATCGCAACCGTCGCCCGCCCTTACGCCGAAGCGCTGTTCCGTGTTGCCCAGTCGGGCGACATGGCCGCCTGGTCGGCCATCGCATCGGAATTGGGCCAGATCGGCGCCAATCCCGACGTGCAGGCTTTTGCCAGCAACCCGAACGTCACGCCGGCACAGCTGGGCGACACGATTGCGTCCCTGGTCAAGTCGCCGCTGAACGCTGAAGCGAAGAACTTTATCGCGATGCTGGCCGAAAACGGCCGCGTCACCCTGCTGCCCGAGATCGCCGTCCAGTTTGCGGCACTGAAGAACGCCCACGAAGGCGCCGCCGATGCGAGCATCTTCAGCGCCTTCGAGATCTCGGGTGACCAGCTGGCTCAGCTGGTCGCTACGCTGGAAAAGAAATTTGGCCGCAAGCTGAACCCAACGGTAACAGTGGACCCTTCGCTGATCGGTGGTGTGCGCGTGGTTGTCGGCGACGAGGTGCTCGATACCTCGGTACGCGCCAAGCTGCAACAGATGCATGTTGCGCTGGTGTCGTAACCGAACATCGCATTTCGCCCGCCCGCGCCGCGCCCTTGCCCTACGCATCAAAAACATTAGGAGTTAGCACTCATGCAACTTAATTCATCTGAAATCAGCGAACTGATCAAGAGCCGCATCCAGGGCCTCGAAGGTTCGGCTGACGTTCGCAATCAAGGCACGGTGATCTCCGTCGCCGACGGTATCTGCCGCATCCACGGTCTGTCGGACGTGATGCAGGGCGAGATGCTGGAATTCCCTGGCAACACCTTCGGCCTGGCGATGAACCTCGAGCGCGACTCGGTCGGCTCGGTCATCCTGGGTGCCTACGAGCACATCTCGGAAGGCGACATCGTCAAGACCACCGGCCGCATCCTGGAAGTGCCGATCGGTCCTGAACTGCGTGGCCGCGTGGTCAACGCACTGGGCCAGCCGATCGACGGCAAGGGTCCTGTCAATGCACAGCTGACCGCCCCGATCGAAAAGATCGCCCCAGGCGTCATCGCCCGCGAATCCGTGTCGCAGCCTATGCAGACCGGCATCAAGTCGATCGACGCGATGGTGCCGATCGGCCGTGGCCAGCGCGAGCTGATCATTGGCGACCGCCAGACCGGTAAATCGGCCGTGGCAGTCGATGCGATCATCAACCAGAAGGGCCAGGGCGTCACCTGCGTGTACGTCGCAATCGGCCAGAAGGCTTCGACGATCAAGAACATCGTGCGCTCGCTGGAAACGCACGGCGCGATGGAATACACCATCGTCGTCGCCGCATCGGCGTCGGAATCGGCAGCGATGCAATACATCTCGGCCTACTCGGGCTGCGCGATGGGCGAATACTTCCGCGACCGCGGCGAAGACGCGCTGATCGTGTACGACGACCTGTCGAAGCAGGCAGTCGCCTACCGCCAGATCTCGCTGCTGCTGCGCCGCCCACCAGGCCGCGAAGCTTACCCAGGCGACGTGTTCTATCTGCACAGCCGCCTGCTCGAGCGCGCAGCACGCGTGAACGCCGACTACGTGTCGAAGTTCACCAACGGCGCCGTCACCGGCAAGACCGGTTCGCTGACCGCACTGCCGATCATCGAAACCCAGGCTGGCGACGTCTCGGCCTTCGTGCCGACCAACGTGATTTCGATTACCGACGGCCAGATCTTCCTGGAGACCTCGCTGTTCAACGCCGGTATCCGTCCTGCGATCAACGCCGGTATCTCGGTGTCGCGCGTCGGTGGTGCTGCACAGACCAAGGTCATCAAGAACCTGTCGGGCGGTATCCGTACCGACCTGGCCCAGTACCGTGAGCTGGCTGCGTTCGCGCAGTTCGCATCCGACCTGGACGAGTCGACCCGCAAGCAGCTGGACCGTGGCGCGCGCGTGACCGAACTGCTGAAGCAGCCGCAGTTCTCGCCGCTGTCGACCTCGCTGATGGCCGCATCGCTGTTCGCCGTCAACAAAGGCTACCTGGACGACATCGAAGTCAAGAAAGTGCTGCCGTTCGAGCATGGACTGCACAACTTCCTGAAGTCGGGCCATGCTGCCCTGCTGTCGAAGATCGACGAAACCAAGCAATTGGACAAGGACGGCGAAGCTGCGCTGGCCGCCGCCATTGCTGATTTCAAGAAATCCGGCGCATATTAATCGTCGGACCGGCGTCGCCTGAGGGCGGCGCCGGTGCGCGGAAGGAGTAAGGACTCATGGCAGCAGGCAAAGAGATTCGTGGCAAGATCAAGAGCGTAGAGAATACGAAGAAGATCACCAAGGCGATGGAAATGGTCGCCGCATCGAAAATGCGCAAGGCGCAGGATCGCATGCGCGCCGCCCGTCCCTATAGTGACAAGGTTCGTAACATCACCGCCAATCTGGCTACCGCAAACCCGGAATACACGCACCCGTTCATGGCGCAAGCCAAGCACGTGCAAGCGAAGGCCGTTGGTTACATCGTCGTCACGACCGACAAGGGTCTGTGCGGCGGCATGAACACCAACATCCTGCGCCAGGTAACCGTCAAGGCGCGCGAACAGGAACAGGCGGGCAACCGCGTCGAGGCCGTTGCCATTGGCAACAAGGGCCTGGGCTTCCTGAACCGCATGGGCATGAAACTGGTTTCGCAAGCGACCCAGCTCGGCGATACGCCGCACCTGGAAAAGTTGATCGGCCCGGTCAAAGTGATGCTGGACGCGTACCAGGAAGGCCAGCTCGATGCTGTCTACCTGTGCTACACCAAGTTCATCAACACGATGAAGCAGGAACCGATGGTCGAGCAGCTGCTGCCGCTGCCGGCCAAGCACCTGCAGACCGAAGCGGGCGCGCACAGCTGGGACTACATCTACGAACCGGAAGCGCAAGTCGTCATCGACGAGCTGCTGGTGCGTTACGTGGAAGCGCTGGTGTACCAGGCGGTTGCTGAAAACCTGGCGTCCGAGCAATCGGCACGCATGGTCGCGATGAAGGCCGCGAGCGATAACGCCGGCAGTGTCATCAGCGACCTGAAGCTGGTCTACAACAAGACCCGCCAGGCTGCGATTACCAAAGAACTCTCCGAGATCGTTTCCGGCGCAGCAGCTGTTTAACTAAGCTAAGCCCTTGGGGAAAGAGTTAAGCGAGCAAAAGCGAGCGGTACTCTGTCCCCAACCGATCAAATAGCACAAGAATCTAATTATATTTCTGAAGGAACGAACATGGCTGATGGCAAAATCGTTCAGTGTATCGGCGCAGTGGTTGACGTGGAATTCCCACGTAACGCCATGCCGAAAGTGTACGACGCACTGAAAATGGAAGGCTCGGATCTGACCCTGGAAGTCCAGCAACAGCTGGGCGACGGCGTGGTCCGTACCATTGCTCTGGGCAGCTCGGACGGCATGCGTCGCGGCATGATCATCCAGAACACCGGTGCTCCGATCATGGTCCCGGTCGGTACCCCGACCCTGGGCCGCATCATGGACGTACTGGGCAACCCGATCGACGAATGCGGACCGGTCAGCCACGAACGCATGGCCTCGATCCACCGCGATGCGCCGGCCTACGACGAACTGTCGCCATCGACCGACCTGCTGGAAACCGGCATCAAGGTCATCGACCTGGTCTGCCCGTTCGCCAAAGGCGGTAAAGTCGGCCTGTTCGGCGGCGCCGGCGTCGGCAAGACCGTCAACATGATGGAACTGATCAACAACATCGCCAAAGCGCACTCGGGCCTGTCCGTGTTCGCCGGCGTGGGCGAGCGTACCCGCGAAGGTAACGACTTCTACCACGAGATGGCCGATGCCAAGGTCGTCGACCTGGAAAACCCTGCCAACTCGAAAGTGGCAATGGTCTACGGTCAGATGAACGAACCACCAGGCAACCGTCTGCGCGTCGCGCTGACCGGCCTGACCATGGCCGAAGCCTTCCGTGACGAAGGCAAGGACGTGCTGTTCTTCGTCGATAACATCTACCGCTACACCCTGGCCGGTACCGAAGTCTCGGCACTGCTGGGCCGTATGCCGTCGGCAGTGGGCTACCAGCCTACCCTGGCCGAAGAGATGGGCCGCCTGCAAGAGCGCATCACCTCGACCAAGACCGGTTCGATCACCTCGATCCAGGCCGTCTACGTCCCTGCGGATGACTTGACCGACCCGTCGCCAGCGACCACCTTCGCCCACCTGGACTCGACCGTCGTTCTGTCGCGTGACATCGCTTCGCTGGGTATCTACCCTGCGGTCGACCCACTCGATTCGACCTCGCGCCAGCTGGACCCGCTCGTCGTCGGCGAAGAGCACTACGCCACCGCGCGCGCCGTGCAGAACACCCTGCAGCGCTACAAGGAACTGCGTGACATCATCGCGATTCTGGGCATGGACGAACTGGCTCCGGAAGACAAGCTGGTCGTCGCCCGCGCCCGTAAGATGCAGCGTTTCCTGTCGCAGCCGTTCCACGTCGCCGAAGTCTTCACCGGCGCACCAGGCAAGTACGTTTCGCTGAAAGACACGATCAAGGGCTTCAAGATGATCGCATCGGGCGAACTGGACCACCTGCCGGAGCAGGCCTTCTACATGGTCGGCACCATCGAGGAAGCCATCGAGAAAGCCAAGAAACTGGCTGCTGCTTAAGCTGGTTTCTTAACCTGAAGGACAGACATGGCAAACACTATGCAAGTGGACGTGGTTTCGGCCGAAGCGCAGATCTTCTCCGGTCAGGCCGAATTCGTCGCGTTGCCGGGTGAAGCGGGTGAGCTGGGTATCTATCCACGCCACACCCCCTTGATCACGCGCATCCGTCCCGGTGCCGTGCGCATCCAGACGGCTGGCGGCGGCGAGGAGTTCGTCTTCGTCGCCGGCGGCATCCTCGAAGTGCAGCCGAACGGCGTGACCGTGCTGGCCGATACCGCGATCCGCGGTAGCGACCTGGACGAAGCGAAAGCACTGGAAGCAAAGAAGCAGGCCGAAGAGCTGATGCTGAACAAGGAATCGAAGATGGACTACGCGAAAGCCCAGGCCGAAATGGCCGCGGCGATCGCGCAGCTGGCTGCGATCCAGAAGCTGCGTTCGAAAGGACGCTGATTTCACGGCATCCGCGTCAAGCGGACCAAAGAGAGGCAGCCTTCGGGCTGCCTTTTTTTTATGCGCGTGCTAGTGTCGGCCTCGTACTCGGCTTAGTATGTTCCCGACACCGTGACCGTGAGTCCACCATGCCAACGATCCCGCCACCCGGCGACGAACGGCAAGCCCCAGGCGAAGCCCCGTTCGGCCAGACCCTGTACCGCTTCCTGTTCTTCGACTGGCTGTTCCGCGACGTGAACGCCGCACGCGACCTGGTCGAGCGCCATGCCGCGCGCCGCCACAACCAGCGCATGAGCCGCTACCTGCCCCTCTACATGCGCCGCTGGTCGCTGCTGGCCGCCTTCGACTTCACGCTGGGCGTGCTGTTCGAGCGGGTGCTGCAGGCCACCGTGCTGTCGGCCTGGTTCTTCACCTGGTCGTGCATGACCGTCACCGGCCTGGTCGTCATCGCCGTGACCTGGCTGTTCCTCACCTCCGCCAGGCTGTCCTGAGCTTGTTCCGTCGTCGGCCCCGGTGCCGCTTTCACCGGCCAGTCCCCGAATCCGCCCATTGGTCCCGTCGAAACGACCACTGATCGGCGACCGATTGCGGCCGCGGCCAGCCGGGTGCACAGTATTGATGGGTTTAACAACAACATAAAGGAGTCCGACCATGCTGCTTCGTACCACCCTCTGCGCCGCCGCTCTGCTGCTGTGCCATGCCCATCCTGCCCTGGCTGGGGACACCGCCAAGGCCCCGCTGGCCGCGCAGGACCTGGCCAGCCGCATCGATGCGTCGATCGCACCCTATTTCCAGGCTGACGCGCCGGGCGCCACCGTCATCGTGCTCAAGGATGGCAAGACCGTGCTGCGCAAGGCCTACGGCATGGCCGACGTCAAGCAAGGGGTCAAGATGACTCCGGACATGGTCCTGCGCCTGGGGTCGATCACCAAGCAGTTCACCGCGGTCGGCATCCTGATGCTGGTGGAAGAGGGCAAGCTGGCCCTGGGCGACGACATCACGAAGCACCTGCCCGACTATCCGGCCCAGGGCAAGAAGATCACCATCGAGCACCTGCTCACCCATACCTCGGGCATCCCGAGCTACACCGGCAAGCCGGATTTCATGAGCCGGATGACCCAGGACCTGAGCGTGGCCCAGATGGTCGACTCGTTCAAGAACGATCCGCTGGAATTCGAGCCGGGCAGCCGCTTCCGCTACAACAATTCGGGCTACTTCCTGCTCGGCGCGATCATCGAGAAGATCTCTGGGCAGCCGTATGCGAAATTCGTCGAGCAGCGCCTGTTCGTCCCGCTCGGCATGCAGCACACGGCCTACGAAGGCTTCGAGCGCAGCAAGGGTGCGCGCGCTGCCGGCCATACCCGTACCGACAAGGGCTTCGGGCCATCGCAGCCGCTGAGCATGAGCCAGCCCTACGCGGCCGGCTCGCTGGTGTCGACCGTGGACGACCTGGCGCGCTGGGATGCGGCCCTCCAGGGCGGCCGGCTGCTCAAGCCGGCCAGCTTGAAGCACGCCTTTACCTCGTACCGCCTGGGCGACGGAAAAGAGACCAACTACGGCTATGGCTGGGAGATCGCGCAGGTGCAGGGCGCGCCGCTGATAGGCCACGGTGGCGGCATCAATGGCTTCTCGACGTATGCGATGCGCCTGCCTGAACAACACCTCTACGTGGCGGTGCTGACCAACAGCGATAGCGGCCCCGCCAGCCCCGGCGTGGTGGCGCGCAAGGCGGCCGCCCTTGCGATCGGCAAGCCATACCGCGAATTCACCGAGGTCGCGCTGCAGCCGGCACAGTTGGAGGGCCTGGCCGGCAGCTTTGAAGTCGAGAAAGGCGTGCAGCGCGTGTTCCGCCGCGAGGGCAACAGCCTGGTCATGCAGCGCACGGGCCGCGGGCAGATTGCGGTCAAGCCGCTGTCCGCCAACGAGTTCTTCGTTCCCGGCACGCTGGAGTATTTCGTGTTCCAGCGCGACGCCAAAGGCGCCGTCACCGGCGTGGTGCAGCACACCGAGGGCAAGGAGCTGCTGCAGCCGCGCACCGGCGACGCCCCGGCCCCGCGCCAGGCGGTCAAGCTGGCCAACGCGTCCTTCGATGCGCTCGCCGGCCGCTACGAGCTGCGTCCCGGCTTCGTGATGGAGCTCACGCGCGAGGGCGAGCGCTACTTCGCGCAGGCGACCGGGCAGGGCAAGATCGAGATCTTCCCATCGAGCGACACGCTGTTCTTCTCGCGCGACGTCGATGCCGAGATCAGCTTCGAGCCGGTGGCTGGACAGCCTGGGCAGACTTTCGTGCTGAAGCAGGGCGGGCGTAATCAGCCGGGGCGCAGGCTGTGATAATCGGCCGGCATACGCCTGCCCGTAGGGTGGGCGGGTCTCCCGCCCGCGCGTTCAAATCATGCGTGCAATCCACGCGCGGCTATTCGTCCGCTGGTTGAACGCGCGGGCGGCGAAGCCGCCCACCCTACTTCCCGGCCTGCTCCCCCGCCAGCCGCAGCGCCACCTTGTGCCGGAAATAATCCTCTTTCACGTAGCGGTACAGGTTCGCGCCCGGGCACACGGTCTTGTCGCTATGGTCGCGGTGGCTGCGGATGTCGTCGAGCGAGACCTGGTATTTCGCCGCCAGCAGCGCCATCAGGTCGACGACCGCGTCGAGCTGCTGCTGGTTCGGCTCCACTTCTTCGAAATTGCCGACCACTTCGATCAGGGCGTGGCCGGCGGGGTCGTAGTCGGTATTGGTGTCGCCGGCAAAAGCGATGTCGCGCGCCCCGTACACGCGGCCGTCGAGGTCGATCACGTAGTGGTAGGGGATGTCGAGCCAGCCCTTGGTGGCGCGCGACCAGGCCTGCAGGCGGCGCAGGTAGGCTTGCGGATCGGTGCCGGGCTTGAACGGCTCGCCCTGGTGGTGCAGGGTGATCTGCGAGATGGTGTGGCGGCGCGCCTTGGATGCGTCGGCCGGGGTGCCGCCCCAGGCCGCAACGGGCACGATGCTTTGTTCGACCGCGGACAGCGGCGTGCCGGCGCAGGCGGCAGCAGATAAGGTCAACAGGACGGCGGCAAGGCAGGGGAGGGCAGGCAGGCGCATGGGAGGAGCTGGGGGTGATTGAATGCGCATCTTTTCACGTTTGCCCGCCCGGCGCCAGCGCGCGCGCTGGAACGATGCAAACCTGATAAGCTGATGGCGACCCTTGAATCGAAGCATAGCGAACGCCACCCATGAGAAGCATTACCCAGATCCTCAACGACAGCAAGACCGTCGCCATCGTCGGCCTGTCCAACAAGCCGGACCGCGCCAGCTACGGCGTGGCCGAATACCTGCAGGGAGCCGGTTACCAGGTGATCCCGGTGAACCCGAGCTATGCCGGCGACACCATCCTGGGCGAGAAGGTCTACGCCAGCTTGCGCGAAGTGGCGGACGTGCTGGCCACGACCGGCCAGCGCATCGACATCGTCGACTGCTTCCGCAAGTCCGAAGACATCCCGCCGATCGCGCGCGAAGCCATCGCCGTGCGCGCCGGCTGCCTGTGGATGCAGCTCGATATCGAGAACCAGCCGGCCGCCGACATGGCGCGTGCCGCCGGGCTCGACGTCGTCATGAACCACTGCATCAAGATCGAGCACCGCAGCCTGCATTCTTGACCCGCATTCACCGGGTTGGCGGCGGGGCGGCTGCGTTACAATCGTGCCACCATAACCCCCCGGACTTCCTGCCATGTTCAAGAATACGATCCTGCTGTTCGGCGCTGTTGCCGCCGTGAGCTTCGCCCAGCCGGCTGCCGCGCAGGCATCCACGGCGCCGGCCGCGGCGCGTCCGCTGGCCGCCTGTCCCGCCATCCTCAAGCAGAACTTCAAGCGCCTGCAAGACGAAACCCCGCAAGACCTCTGCCAGTACGCGGGCAAGGTGGTGCTGGTGGTGAACACGGCCAGCTATTGCGGCTTCACCAAGCAGTACGAAGGGCTGGAAAAGCTGTACGCCAAGTACGGCAGCCGCGGCCTGGTGGTGCTGGGCTTCCCGTCGAACGACTTCGGCAAGCAGGAGCCAGGCAACGCGAAAGAAATCGCCGACCTCTGCTACAACACCTATGGCGTGAAGTTCCCGATGTTCGCCAAGAGCGTGGTCACCGGCCCGGATGCGAATCCCCTGCACGCCAGCCTGACGAAAGCCACCGGCCAGGCGCCGAAGTGGAACTTCACCAAATACCTGATCGGCCGCGACGGCAAGGTGCTCGAGCACTTCCCGAGCAAGGTGACGCCGGAAGATCCTGCGCTGGTCGGCAAGATCGAGCAGGCGCTCGCGCTGTAATTCAGGGCTGCTGCAGGCCGTCCGGCGCGTCGTCGATGATCACGGCGCGCAGCGGCCCGCGCAGCGCATTGCAGACCACCAGGTCGTCCGCGTCTTCCAGCATCGCGCGCGTGATCACGCGCTCGCTCGCATGCCAGGCGGGCGCCCCCAGCAGCACGCCGCGCATCACGCCCGGCAGCAGGCCGCAGGACACCGGCGGGGTGTACCACGCGGTCCCGAAACGCACGAACACATTGCTGCGTCCTCCCTCGGTCAATTCCCCACGCTCGTTGAAGAACAGGGTGTCGAAAGCGCCATGCGCCTCGGCCGCGCGCCAGGCCGCGTCATAGCGGCTGCGCACGCTCGTCTTGTGGCGCAGGAAGACGTCGCCCGACTGGGTCGGCTCACTGGCCAGCAGCACCGCCACCGGTTCATTCAGGGGCTGCAGCGGCGCGGCCTGCACGCTCAATGCGCCCGAGGGCGCCACCGACAGGCGCAGGCGGTGCAGCTGGCCCGGCGGCAGGGCCAGGCAGGCGTCCC
Source organism: Telluria sp. ZT3P39 (assembly GCF_059685935.1). Taxonomy (NCBI): domain Bacteria; kingdom Pseudomonadati; phylum Pseudomonadota; class Betaproteobacteria; order Burkholderiales; family Oxalobacteraceae; genus Telluria; species Telluria sp. ZT3P39. The sequence continues at coordinate 8,558 of NZ_JCASIH010000017.1, read as the reverse complement.
TCAAGACGGCGCGCGCGGCTTCGGGCTCGAAGGGATGGCCGAAGGCGCGGCAGGAGCCGGCCAGGCGTTCCAGGTGCTGCTCCAGGTGGCGGCAGCCGTCGTCCCAGCTCGCGCGGATGGTTTCGAAAATCTCGAACTCGTTGGACAGGCCGGTGAGAAAGCGCGCCTTGAGCCGGCATTCGGCGTATTCGGCCTGCGCATCGCTGTCATGGACGATGCCGGCGCCCACGCCCAGTTCACCCTTGCGGGTGCCGCCCTGCGAGGCGCCCAGTACCAGCGTGCGGATCGGGACCGACAGGCAGAAGTCGCCGATGGCCGCACCTGGCGGCCCCGGGTCGAACCAGCCGATCGCGCCCGTGTACAGGCCGCGCGCGGCCGGCTCCAGTTCGTGGATGATCTCCATCGTGCGGCGCTTGGGCGCGCCCGTGATCGAGCCGCAGGGGTAGAGCGCGGCGAAGATCTCTTCCAGGGTGACGCCGGTGCGCAGGCGCGCCTGCACGGTGGACGTCATCTGCAGCACGCTGCCGTAGCGCTGCACGTCGAACAGGGCCGGCACCTGCACGCTGCCGGTGACGGCGACCCGTCCCAGGTCGTTGCGCAGCAGGTCGACGATCATCAGGTTCTCGGCGCGGTTCTTGGTGTCCAGCGCCAGCGCACGCGCACGCTCGTCGTCGATGGCATTGTCGCCGCTGGCCGGCGCCGTGCCCTTCATCGGGCGCGCCAGCAGGGTGCCGGCATCGTGGCGCACGAACAGCTCGGGCGAGAAGGACAGCACCGCGCCGCCATCGGGCAGGGTGATCAGGGCGCCGTAAGGCACGCGCTGGCGCGCGCGCAGGCGCGCATACAGGGCGACCAGGGGACCGAAGGCCTCGAAGCGCAGGCGGTAGGTGTAATTGACCTGGTAGGTGTCGCCGGCGGCGATGTAGTCGCGGATGCGGCCGATCGCCTCGGTGAACACGGCTTCGTCGACATTCGGCGTGATGCCTGCCACGCCGGACGGGTCCAGGGACGACGCGCGCGTCGCGATCCAGGCCTCGACCTGGGCCGCTTCCAGCAGCTCGCACTGTTCGAACAGCAGCACCTGGGCCAGGGGCAGCGCGATCGGATGCGCAGGCAGCTGCTGCAGGCGGGCGCCCAATTCGTAGCTCAAGAGCGGCACCGCGTACAGGCCGCGTCCCAAGGCTTCCTGCATGGCCTGCAGCAGCCCTGGCCACTGCGCGGCCTCGTCACAGGTCAGCGTGCCGGCGTGGCGGCTGTACAGGCGCGAGCGGGAAAGGCCGGGCGAGCCGGCATCGTCCAGCAGTGCGAAGACTTCCTGCGTATCCATGGCGTCGTTCGCGATCCTGCTCAAGCGGCCAGCAGCAGCGACAGCTGCAGGGCCGTGCCTTCCGCCGGATTCTGTTTGAAGCCGGTCTTGGCGAAACGGTGCCAGCGCCCGGTGACGTAGCTCACCAGGAGGCTGGCGCGCGCCGCGACGTCGGCCTCGAGGCCGTGCTGCTGGGTGACGGCGATGCGCAGCGCGCCCTTGAAGGCCAGCTCGATCTTGTCGTAGAAGAGGTTCATGCGCAGCTGCAGGCGCTCGTCCTCGCCGACCAGGGCGTCGCCGATCAGCACCCGCGTCATGCCCGGGTTGTTGGCGGCAAAGGCGAGCAGCATCTGCAGGATGGCATGGGCCTGGGCCACGCCGTCTTCCTCGCGCTCGGCGATCTGGTTGATCAGGCCAAAGACGCTGGACTCGATGAATTCGATCAGGCCCTCGTACATCTGCGCCTTGCTGGCGAAATGGCGGTACAGCGCCGCTTCCGACACCGACAGGCGCGCGGCCAGCGCCGCGGTCGTGATCTTCTCGCCCTTGGGCTGCTCGAGCATCGAGGCCAGGGCCTGGAGGATTTGCAGCTTGCGTTGCCCAGGCTTCGTACTTGCCATGTGATCCCTAGTAGTTTGTTATCTGTTTAGCGCAACCGGTGCAGGCGCGCCGGCAGCTGCCGCACGGATTTTACTTTGACATCGACGTAACCGGGGCGTTTCAGGGTCCGCGGCAACGGCGCTTTTCCAATCGGGTCGGCCATGCGCAGGTATTGCGTGACCCAGACCGTGCGCAGCCCGAGGCGGCTGGCGCTCTTCAGGTTGGCCAGCGTGTCTTCCACCAGGATGCAGCGGCGCGCCGCCACGCCGTGCTTGCGCAGCAGGCGGCGCAGCATCAGGCTCGATGGCTTGGGACGCAGCTGGCGGTGCACCTGCATGTGCTCGATGGCGATGTGGTGCGAAAAATGGCGGCCCAGGCCCAGGTGGCGCATGACGTCCGTCGAATAGCGCGTCGGCGCGTTGGTCAGCAGGATCTTGCGGCCCGGGAGACGGCGCAGCAGGGTACCTAGCCCTTTTTCGAAGCGCACCAGCTTCTCGAGCGCGCCCAGGTCGTGGGTGACGTGCAGGAAGTCGGCCGCGCACACCTGGTGGTGGCGGATCATGCCGAGCAGGGTCGCGCCGTAGCGCTTCCAGTAGCCCAGGCGCGCGGCGTCCACACGCTCCTGGCTGGCGGGCGTGACGCCATCGCCCAGCACCCGCGCGATATAGGTGTTCATGTTCGCGCTGATGGCGGGGAAGATCGCGTGCGAGGCGTCGTGCAGGGTATTGTCCAGATCGAACAGCCAGACGGGGGAGCCAGGGGTATGATTTGACACGATTCGGGACCAGACGGGAGAAGGTGGATGCGACGTTCGATTATAGTGGTCTTCTTCAGCTTGTTCCTGACGGCGCTCCAGGCCTTCGCGGCCGAGCGCGGCGCGCTGTTCAAGGTCACGGCAAACGGCCACACCCTGCACCTGTACGGCACCATCCACGCCGGCCGCGCCGATTACTATCCGCTCGAGCCGCGCATCCGCGCAGCGGTGGCGGCCGCGCCCACGCTGGCGCTCGAGATCGATGCCGCGCGCGCATCGAAGCCGGATTGACGCAGCAGGGCATGGACCCGGCCGCCGTCGCACGATTGAAACCCTGGATGGTGGCGACCATGCTGGCGGTGAACGATGCCGCAAGGCTGGGCTACGAGGTGGCGGTGGGGCTGCTGCACCTGGTCGGCAAGCGTGGCGTGCCGGAATTGCTGCGCAAACGCGGCATGACGGTAGAGCGGGTGTACTGAAGCGGGAGGGGTCGTGCTGGGGGGAGAATGGTGCCCTTGACGTGGATTGAACACGTGGCCTCTCCCTTACCAAGGGAGTGCTCTACCACTGAGCTACAAGGGCGGGTAGATTCCCGGTGGGCAGGGCCCACCGCGATGATCTGTGGCGGAGATTTCCGCCACAAATGTTTTAGTGCGACCGGATCATAGTGCCAAAAGCCTGTTCGGTCAAGACTTCGAGCAACAAAGAGTGCTCGATGCGCCCATCGATGATGTGCACGGTATTGACGCCGGACTTCGCGGCATCGAGTGCGGACGAGATTTTCGGCAGCATGCCGCCCGAAATCGTGCCGTCTTCGAACATTTCGTCGATCTCGCGCGCCGACAGGTCGGTGACCAGGTTGCCCGCCTTGTCCTGCACGCCGGCGATATTGGTCATCATGATCAGCTTTTCGGCTTTCAGGATTTCCGCGATCTTGCCGGCGACGACGTCGGCATTGATGTTGTAGGCCTGGCCATCCTGGCCGAAGCCGATCGGCGAGATGATAGGAATGAAGGCGTCGTCCTGCAGCGCTTTCACGACGGCCGGATTGATCGCTTCGATCTCGCCGACGAAACCGATGTCGACGAATTCGCCCGGCTTTTCCTTGTCCGGCATGCTCATCTTGCGGGCGCGGATCAGGCCGCCGTCCTTGCCGGTCAGGCCCACTGCCTGGCCGCCGTAGTGGTTGATCAGCATGACGATGTCCTGCTGCACTTCGCCGCCCAGCACCCATTCGACCACTTCCATGGTCTCTTCGTCGGTGATGCGCATGCCTTGCACGAAGGTGCCTTGCTTGCCGATTTTTTTCAGTGCATTGTCGATCTGCGGACCGCCGCCGTGCACCACGACCGGGTTCATGCCCACCAGCTTGAGCAGGATGACGTCGCGGGCGAAGCCATGCTTCAGGCGCTCGTCGGTCATGGCGTTGCCGCCGTATTTGATGACGATGGTCTTGCCGTGGAAATTACGGATGTAAGGCAGCGCCTCGGCCAGGATCTGTGCCTTGATCTGCGGCGACACCTTGGTCAGGTCGTTGCGTTGGTCGTCGGAATTCAAGCTGCTGAGGGGTGCGTTCATGGAGCGTCCAAAATAAATGTTGCGAGATTTTAAGGCAACAGGGTAGTCCTTGTGCTCATTATATGGCCTCTTGTTGTATTTTATGGCCGTCCGCACGACTCTATCGAACCATGTATTTCAATCAACACAGGAGCAGGACGTGAGCAGGTGTACCCGTTGTGGCGCCGAATTCCATTGTGCGATGGTGGAAGGCAGTCTCGATCCGTGCTGGTGCACGGCGCTGCCGCAAGCCGTGCCGGTGCCGCTGCCGCAAGAGTCGACCGGCTGCTGGTGCCCGGCCTGCCTGCGTGCGCACATCGAGGCCGCACCCAGCCCGGGCGCTGAGCCGGGCTAGCGCGCGGTGCGGAAAAAGCGCAGCATTTCGCGGCTGGCATCCGGTCCGCGGCCATCGGTATAGCTGCCGCGCGCGTTGCCGCCCGACCAGGCATGGCCGGCGCCGTGGATCAGCCAGTATTCGGCATGGACGGCGCCGTCGTTGCGCCGGTGCAGGGTGCGGGTATAGGCATGGCCATCCGGCACGCGTCCCGGCTCCACGGCCGGCTGCTCGTGCAGGTGTTGCGCGCCTTGGGCAATGAGTTCGTCGCCATTGGCCGGATGCACGGTCGTGTCCTGGTCGCCGTGGAACACGATGATGGGCAGCGGCCGTCCCGGCGCCTGGGCGCGCAGGAAGTCGCCCTTCATCGCCGCCATGGCCGACGACAAATCGTTGGCGGAGGCGAACGGCAATCCGGAATGCACGCCCACGGCGGCATACAGGTCCGGATACAGCGTGCCCATGATGGTCGCCATCGCCCCGCCGGCCGACAATCCCGCCACGTAGACCTGCTCCGGGTCGACCGGATGCAATGCCATGATGGCTTGCGTCATGCCGGCGATGATCGAGGGCTCGCCCTGGTCGCGCTGCTGGTCGATCGCATTGAACCAGTTCCAGCAGCGCGAGGCGTTGGCCGCCTTGCTCTGCGCGGGGTAGAGCACGAGGCAGGCCATTTCTTCGGCCAGTTCGTTCATCTTGGTGCCGGTGGCGAAATCGTCGGGATCCTGGGTGCAGCCGTGCAGCATCACGATCAGCGGCGTCGGCTTACCGGCGTGGCTGGACGGCACGTAGAGCTTGTAGTCGCGGCTGCCGGCGGGAGTAGTGTGGCTGCCGTCGATAAATTTACCCGGCAAATTGACGCCGAGTTCGGCTTCGAAGGGATCGGTCGCCGTGGCGGAGACGCCGACGCCGATGCTGCGCATCTGGCGCTGCGCCGCGCTTTGCATGGCCGAGGCGTTCTTCAGGGTTTCCTCGACGACCATTTGGGCGTTGGCGGGGCCACGGCCCCAGAAAGATCGGGTAGCGGCACGTACTTGTGCCAGCAGTTTGTTGTTCAGCTTCATTGGCTCTCCTGTTTGTGCTTGCCTCAATGTCGGCCCGCATACTTACGGCAGCCTTGCAGCTGTACGCTTTCCGTCCCCGGCAACTCATGCATGCATGACACCGGTACGGTAAGCTTGTGCCCATGTCTCCCCAACTCCTGCCCGGCCTTCGTTTCGAATGGTCTTATACGGTGCCGGGGCACGCTAGCGTGCCCCGGCTGTATCACGATACCCCTTTTTGCCGCGACATGCCCGACGTACTCGCCACCGGTTTTCTCGTCGGAATGATGGAACTTGCCTGTCTGCACGGGATCATGCCCTACGTGGACTGGCCGCGCGAACAGAGCCTGGGCACCATGGTCAGCTTCCAGCACCTGGCGCCGACGCCTCCCGGGATGACCCTCACCATTCGCGGCGAGGTGCTGGCGGTCGAGGGGCGGCGGCTGCGTTTCCGGGTCGAAGCGTGGGATGAAATCGAGAAAGTGTGCGAAGGCATCCACGAACGTTGCCTGATAGATCCAACGCGATTCACTGAAAAAATCGCGCGCAAAACAACACAATGGCGCAACTTGACGACCGTTGCGCCCGAATCGCCTTTCCCTGAGGAACGATAAGCGGTTTTCCAGGAACAGGCGATAATGGTCGGTGTTCCCTTGCTCCACCACCATGTCGATGAACCCAGAACTGCAAACCCCCGTTCCCTCGCCCTGCATCAATTTGTGCCAGATGGCGCCCGATACCGGTCTGTGCCGGGGGTGCCTCCGCACGATCGACGAGATCGTCGCCTGGGGTTCGGCCGGCGACGACTACAAGCGCGCGGTATGGGCCGAAATCCGGCGCCGCGAAGCTGCAATCGACTGGGGCTGATTGGTGTCCGCGGACCTGAGCCTGCCCGCATCGATGCGCGTGTTCGAGCGCGGCTGGCTCTCGTCCAACAACATCCTGTTCACCGGCCCTGACGGCGCCGCCCTGGTCGACAGCGGCTATGCCACCCACGCCGCGCAGACCCTGGCGCTGGTGCGCCATGCCCTGGGCAGCCGCCCGCTCGCGCGCCTGCTCAATACCCACCTGCATTCCGACCATTGCGGCGGCAACGCGCTGCTGCAGGCAGCCTATGGCTGCCGCACGGCGATTCCCGCACTCGACGCTTTCACGGTCGCGGCCTGGGACGAGGAGGCGCTCAGTTACCGCGCCACCGGCCAGCAATGCGATCGTTTTACTTTCGATGCCACCCTCGCGCCCGGCGAGGTCGTGGAACTGGGCGGCCTGCGCATGCGGATCGTGGCCGCGCCCGGCCACGATCCGCATGCGCTGCTGTTCTTCTGCGAGCAGGAAGGCGTGCTGATTTCCGGCGACGCGCTGTGGGAAAACGGCTTCGGCGTGGTCTTTCCCGAACTGGCGGGCGAACCCGGGTTCGCCGAGGTAGGCGCGACGCTCGACCTGATCGCCACGCTCGACGCCCGTGTCGTGATTCCCGGCCATGGCGTGGTCTTTGGCGACGTCGGCGCGGCCCTGGGGCGGGCGCGCTCGCGCCTGGATTACCTGAGCGCCGATCCGGTGCGCAACGGCGAAAACGCCGTCAAGGTGCTGCTCAAGTTTTTACTGCTCGAGCGCCGTGCGCTGGCGCTGGATGCGCTGCCCGGGCTGCTGGCCTCGATTCCGCTGGTCGAGCGCGTGCGCACCCGCTTGCTGGAGCGCGATGCAGGCGAGCTGGCGGCGTGGGCGAGCAACGCGCTGGTACGGGCCGGCGCCGCCCGCATCGAGGGCGGCCAATTGCTCGACGCCGACGTTTAGAGGCCAGAATCTAGCACGACCGTTCTTTTTTCATTGCATAATGCCCGGAGCCCCTGTCCTTCAACCGCATTCAACCTGACCAGCGAGAGCCTTCATGACCTTGCCACCCGTGCTGCAACACCTGTCCCTTCCCGTCATCGCATCGCCGATGTTCATCGCCAGCGGACCCGCGCTGGTGGCGGCCCAGTGCAAGGCCGGCATCGTGGGCTCCTTCCCGGCGCTCAACGCGCGCCCGGCCGAGCTGCTCGACACCTGGCTGACCGACCTGCAGCGCGAGCTGGCCGCCTACCAGGACGCCAACCCGGGCGTGCGCGTCGGCCCGATCGCGGTCAACCAGATCGTGCACCAGTCGAACGACCGCCTGGCACACGACGTCGAAGTCTGCGTGAAGCACCAGGTGCCGATTATCATTTCCTCGCTGCGCGCGCCACCAAAAGAGATGCTCGACGCCGTGCACGCCTATGGCGGCATCGTGATGCACGACGTGGTGTCGATCAGGCATGCGGAAAAGGCGCTGGAAGCAGGGGTGGACGGTTTGATTCTTGTGGCGGCGGGCGCGGGCGGCCATGCGGGCGCGCTGTCGCCGTTCGCGCTGGTGGGCGAGGTGCGCAAATTTTTCAAGGGACCGCTGGCCCTGTCCGGCTCGATCGCCACCGGCGACGCGATCCTGGCGGCGCAGGCGATGGGGGCCGATTTTGCCTACATCGGCTCGCGCTGGCTGGCCACGCGCGAATCGAACGTCAGCGACGAGTACCGCAATGCGATCGTCGAGTCGAGCGCGGCGGACGTGGTGTACACGAATTTGTTCACCGGCGTGCACGGGAACTACCTGAAGAAGTCGATCGTCGCGGCCGGGCTCGACCCGGACAACCTGCCGGAATCGGACAAGAGCAAGATGAGCTTTGGTTCGGCCAGCGCCAAGGCCTGGCGCGACATCTGGGGCGCCGGCCAGGGCGTGGGCCTGATGCACGACGTGCCGACCGTGGCCGAGATGGTCGAGCGGCTTAAAGCGGAATACGAAGCTGCGCGCCTGCGCTTGGCCTTGCGTTGACACGTAGATCCTATGATGAAAAGAAAGTGAGCCGATTTGCAGATTGAGTCCTAACCTGAGAGTTCGAAACTTAGACTTAGGAGATCAACATGCAACCGGCTCACATGGAAGATTCTACG
>NZ_JCASIH010000016.1:0-91181 GCF_059685935.1 Telluria sp. ZT3P39 | reverse complement strand
ATCTCCCGCTTGGATGGGAGCTGCTTCTTTTTCGGGTTCATGTTTATCCTTCCGGGGCATATTGTCCCCTATTTGGATGTCCATGAATCACGGACTGCCTCAACCTGACCCCGAAGTTGGTGGTGAGGTGTTGATCTCCTAAGTCTGCGTTTCGAACTCTCAGGTTAGGACTCAATCTGCAAATCGGCTCACTTTCTTTTCATCATAGGATCTACGAGACCGTGGCTAATTCCAGGCCGATGGCGAGAACAGGTAGCCTTCGCCCCACACCGTCTTGATCTTCTCCGACTCCGCATCGTCGAACTTGCGGCGCAGCTTCGAGATGCAGTTGTCGATGCTGCGGTCCAGGCCGTCGAACTCGATTCCGCGCATCTTCTTGAGCAGCGCATCGCGCGACAGGACGCGGCCGGCGGCTTCGGCCAGCACCAGCAGCAGCTTGTATTCGGTATTCGACAGCACGCAGGCTTCGCCGCGCCAGCTCACGCTGCGGTCGGTGGTGACGATGCGCAGCGCGCCGAACTGCAGCACGCGCGCGTCATGGCCGCCCTTGGCCTGGGTGCGCCGCATCAGCGCGCGCAGGCGCGCCAGCAGCACGCGCGGCTGCACCGGCTTGTTCACGAAATCGTCGGCGCCCTGTTCCAGGCCCGAGACCTCGTCGTAGGAATCCTCGCGCGCCGTCAGGATCAGGATCGGCACCTCGGAAATCTCGCGGAGCTGGCGGCACACGACCATGCCGTCCAGTCCGGGCAGCATCAGGTCGAGCACCACCACGTCCGGCGACAGCGCCTTGAAGCGCTCCAGCGCCGCGTCGCCGCGCGTGACCAGGTCGACCGCGAATTCATAGCCGGACAGGTATTCCATGACGAGCTCGGCCAGGCGCGCATCGTCTTCCACCAACATCACTCGGTACATGCTCATATTCTCCTTGGTCCAAGATTGTATAAGACCATTTGTCTAAAAGCACAGTCCCTACAAAGTGGGGACGTTTGCGTACAGTTTGATGACATGTGAGGCGCGATGAATGCAGTCCGGTACGAACATCTTACATCCAGCCCACGCGGCTATCGCGCCGCCGCGATCCGCTCGCTGATGGCCATACCCACCTCGGTCGTATTGGCCGTCCCGCCCATATCCGGCGTGCGCGGTCCCTTCACCAGGCAATGCTCGATCGCCGCCACGACCGCATCGTGCGCCTCGGTATGGCCCAGGAACTCGAGCATCATCGCCCCCGACCAGATCATCGCGATCGGGTTGGCGATGTTCTTGCCGTAGATGTCAGGCGCCGAGCCGTGCACCGGCTCGAACAGCGAAGGGAAATTGCGTTCGGGATTCAGGTTGCTTGATGGCGCAATCCCGATCGTGCCGGCGCAGGCCGGGCCCAGGTCGGACAGGATGTCGCCGAACAGGTTCGAGGCCACCACCACGTCGAAGCGCTCGGGCGAGAGCACGAAGCGCGCCGCCAGGATGTCGACGTGGTATTTGTCCCAGCGGACCTCCGGGTAGGACTCGCCCATGGCGGCGACGCGCTCGTCCCAGTAGGGCATCGAGATGGCGATGCCGTTCGACTTGGTGGCGGCCGTCAGGTGTTTTTTGGGGCGGCGCTGGGCCAGCTCGAAGGCATACTTGAGGATGCGGTCGGTGCCGTGGCGGGTGAAGATCGCTTCCTGCAGCACCAGTTCGCGCTCGGTGCCTTCGAACATGCGTCCGCCGACGGCCGAGTATTCGCCTTCGGTGTTCTCGCGCACCACGTAGAAATCGATATCGCCCGGCTGCTTGTTCGCGAGCGGGCAGGGCACGCCCGGCATCAGGCGCACCGGGCGCAGGTTGACGTACTGGTCGAACTCGCGCCGGAACTTCAGCAGCGAGCCCCACAGCGAGATGTGGTCAGGGACGATGTCGGGCCAGCCGACCGCGCCGAAGAAGATCGCCTCCACACCTGCGAGCTGCTCCTTCCAGTCGTCCGGCATCATCTTGCCGTGCTGCGCGTAATAGTCGCAGCTGGCCCATTCGAAGGTGACGAAGTCGAACTGGATGCCGAAGCGCCCGGCCACCGCTTCCAGAACGCGCAGGCCTTCCGGCATGACTTCCTTGCCGATGCCATCCCCGGCGATGACGGCGATCTTGTGGGTGTTCATCGTGTTTCCTCAATGGGGTGTTGATATTGTGATCAAGCTTAGCAAAGAAACGAAGTGTTTATAATCCATGCCATTGTGTGCTCATGGAACACGAATCGTGAATAATGTGGAAAACGGCGACCTGCGGGTGCTGGTGAGCGTGGTGCGCAAGGGAAGCTTCAGCGGCGCGGCCGAGGAGCTCGGCATGTCGCCCGCGTTTGTCAGCAAGCGCATCGGCATGCTGGAAGACGCCCTGGGCGTGCTGTTGTTCGAGCGCTCGACGCGGCGCATCGTGATCACGGACGACGGGGCGCAGGTGTACGGCCGCGCCCAGCTCATCCTGGAGCAGCTCGACGACATGCTCGACGACCTGTCGGAGCGCCGCCGCGAACCGGCCGGACGCCTGCGCATCTGCAGCAGCTTCGGCTTCGGGCGCCAGCTGGTGGCGCCGGTGATCGCCCGGCTGGCCGCCGCGCACCCCAAATTGCAGATCCGCTTCGAAGTATTCGACCGGCTGGTTGACCAGGTAGCCGAAGGATTCGACCTGGACGTGCGCATCGGCGACAGCATCCCGCCCCAGCTGGTGGCGCGCAAGCTCATGGACAACCACCGCATCCTGTGCGCCGCGCCCGCCTATCTGGCGCAGCACGGCGTGCCGAGGACGCTGCTTGAGCTCGCCGGCCACCAGTGCCTGGCGATCAAGGAGCGCGACCATCCGCTCGGCACCTGGCGCTTGCACGGCAAGAGCGGCGAAGAGACCGTGCGGGTGTCGGGCGCGCTGTCCACCAACCACGGCGAGATCGCCTCGATGTGGGCAGTGGAGGGCGCCGGCATCGTGCTGCGCTCGCAGTGGGACGCGCGCGCCTACCTCGATAGCGGCGCGCTGGTGCAGGTGCTGCCGGAATACACCCAGCCGGCGAACGTGTGGGCGGTCTACCCGCAGCGGCTCGCCGGGTCGGGCAGGGTGCGGGTGTGCGTGGACTTCCTGCGCCAGCGATTGCAGGAAGGCCGCTAGCCGGGCTGCCCGGCATGGAAAAGGGCAGCCCGCGGTCACGGGCGGCCCTTCCCGGGTTGGCGCTCACCGCAGGGGCGGCGGTGGCGGTGGCTCGTCGCGGTGCTCGCACAGGCGCCGTGCGCAACGCCTCAGCTGGTCGATATCGATGCCGATGCGCTTGGCAAATTCGGCGAACCGGCCCGTGAGTACGCGTTCGCTCAGCAGGCAGCAGAGGAAGTCCTTCCACCCGTCCTTGCCCGGGCCATTGCCGCCGTTGCCGCCGTTGCCGTCCTCGCCGCCCTCGCCCGGCCGCGGATCGCCCGGCTGGGGCGCCCGGCCGATCACGGCCGTCAGCAGCTGCTCGCGCGTGAACTTCGCTCCGCGCGAGGCAAGGCCTTCGGCCAGCAGGTGGAAGCGGTAGGCCCCGTTCTGTGTGGCCAGCATCGCTGCCTCGAAGACCCCGACATCGGTCTCGTGCAGCGGCAGGACGGTAGTCGACCGGTCCGGAAGCGTCACTGTGGCGTTGATGAAGGGGTGGGTGGAGAGCGGCCGCGCATATTCGTTGAGCGTGGCGCGCAGGTAGAGCGTCGATCCCGGCGCGACCCCGTTCTGGCTGAGCGTGGCGCGCATGTTCAGGTTGGAGCGCGCATGGAACAAGGCATGGAAGGACAGGCGCGCCGCCTGGCCCGCCACCGCGCCGGCGCCGGGCAGGTTCGCCAGTTTGCCGGCGTCGCCGCGGCCCATCAGCGCGAGCAGCAGCTGCCATTCGCCTTCCCAATGCTCTTTCCCATCGAGCAGGACTGGTAGCGTCACGCGCAAGCTGCGCGAGGTCGCCCCGGGCCGGTAGGCGTCGGACGGGAGCTGGGACACCCCGATGATCGTCCCGTCCGGGGCCTGCAAGGCAATGGCCAGGAACTGCGGCGCCCGGGTCAGGGCGACGGCATCGAAGGCGATGTCCGAGCGCGTAATCGAGAAGGGAACGCGCGCCACCTCGCCGAAGCCGACCGAGCCCTCGGGATCCCGGATGATGTCCCGGTTGAGGACGCCGGCCAGGACCTGGATGAAGAATTTCTCCAGCAGGAATTCGTCATCTTGCGCAAGCGCGCCCGTGACCAGCATGAACCCGCCCGAATCGTTGGCGATCGCGCGCAGGACGTCGTTCTGGACGTTCGCCGCATCGGCGACGCCCACGGCGTAGACCCGGTCGGTGATGAGATGGCGCACGTCGGCGATCCGCGGCGAGCGGTCCTCGATGCCGTCGGTGAAGACGACGGTGGCATTGATCTCGAAGTCGCCCCGGATCGGCGAAGCGCCGATGAGGTTCGCGGCCTGCTCGATGCCGGCGCCGATGCAGGTGTGGGGATAGGCGTCGGGCGGCCCGTGCTGGGTGATCTTCAGGCGGACATCGTTGCGCACGCCTGAGGTGAGCGCACCGGCGGGCTCGAGGTCGCGGACGGTCTGGGCGGCATCGGAAAAGGCGACCATCGCGACGCCATTGTCGTCGTAGAGCTGGTCGACGAAGGTGGTGGCGGCGAACTGGAGTACTTCCAGGCGCATCCGGTTGTTGCCGGCATTGGCGAGCATGCTGCCGGACTCGTCGAGCACCAGGGTGACCGAGGCCTTCGGCCGGCGCACGGAGTTGGCGGCGATCGGGACATCGTCGTCGCGCCAGAGCTCGTCGCCGAAGGTATTGCGCGCGACGACCCGCATGGTTCCCTGGTCGAAGGTTCCGGGAGCGCGGCCGGTGTATTGGACCCAGATCCGGAACTGGTCGGTCGGGAAGCTGGCGCCGGGGAAGGAATACGGACTTGGGTCGGCGAGGGTGAACGGCCCCGAGGTGATGGCCGCCTCGAACATCAGCCCCCCGCAGCCGCTGATCCGGAACAGCGCCGCGCGGTGGGTCGTGTCGCCCTCGGGCACGTCGTTGAAGGTGACCTGCGGCGTGTCGAGCACCACCGTGAGCGGATCGCCCGCGATGAAGCCCGTCATTCCCTGGGCCAGCGCGCCGGCGAGCAACAGGTCGTCGCGGTGGTAGACGTAGCCGAGCGCGACATGGTTGAGCATGGACGCGGGCGTGGCGCCCCCGTGCATGGGCGAATTCAGGTCGACGAAGGCATCGCTGTCTTCGTTGCAGGTGCTCGTGGCGCCCGAATATTGCTCGAAGGCCGGGGCCGGGTGATTGAGCTGCCAGATGGCCCAGAGGCGGTCGATATTGCCGTGGTGGAGATAGAACAGGGGATCGTCCGGCGAGCGCCCGCCTCCCATGGTTTCGCCGGTCCAGGTGTGGCCGGGAACATGGGTGCCGCATTCGATTGCCCGGAACGCGGGGTAGCTGGTGGCGCCGAGCTCGCCAAGCACATTGGCCAGGCTCGGGAGCACTACGCCGGCGGAGTCGCTGCGGCGCGTATAGTCCCAATGGTCGAAGCGGCCGCCGGTGTTGTTGCGTCCGCCGAAGAAGGATTTCCATGGCTCGACGTCGAGGTCGCGCGAATCGGCCCGCGTCCAGTCCCAGTAGGGCAGGCTGACCCGGTCGTCGAATTGCCGCAGCTCCCATTCGAGCCGGAGCAGGAAGTGGCGGTGCCACGGGAGGAAGGCCGGCCCCCAGTGGATGCCGTGATTGAAGTGCTCGTCATGCTCGCCGGCGAAGTCGCTGATGACGCCGCGGCTGAACGCGTCGTTCAGCGCGTCCGCGAGCCGCTCGCGCTCAACGGGGCTCAGCTCAGTAAAGTTCTTTCGGCAGCGCATCATCGCTCTCCCCGCTGTTGGCCGGGCTTCGCGCCCTCGGCCTGGCTCAGGTAGCGGCGCACCGCCTCGAGCAGGCTCTCGCACGCGGGCACATAGGCATGGTCGGCCAGGACATAGCCGCCGGAATTCTTGAAGAAGCGGCGGCGTGTGCCGTCGATCCACAATTCCTCGTGCTCAAGCCCCTGGACGATCCGGACCACATGCCCGTCCACGTCATGCTCGCTCGACTCTGGATCCGGCTGGTTCCCCGCTGTGGATGGCATCGCCCGCTCCTTTCGTTTGCAGTACGGACAGGCCGCGGCAAGATGCCCCGGCCTTCCCCTGCCTGCAATGACAAAGCAACCCACATGCCAGCCATGGATGGGCCGGAACATCCCGTGATACCAGGATGGGGCGGGCGCCAATGGGCGCGGACCGGGTCAGCGCGCACCCGGCCCGGCCTGACCCGCTGGGTCATTTTCGACCCGGCGCGGGCGTGCAAAGCGCACCGGAAATGCCGGGCTCACTGACGGAAAAGGGAAGGGTCGACCCGGTATTTCTGCAGGAGCTTGCCGAGGGCACGCCTTTCCTTGCCGGCCAGCTCGGCCGCCATGGTGACGTTGCCCCGGGTACGGAGCAGGAGCGAGCGCAGGTAGTGCTGGTGGAAGGCGTCGAGTGCCTGGGTGCGGGCCGGCGCATAGGGCTGCGCGGCGTCGCCGGCGTCCTGCGGGGGGCACCGGCCGGCGTCGCCGGGCGCGAGGAAATCCGGGGCAGGCAGCTGCAGCTCCGGCCCGTCCTCGAGCAGGAACACGCGGTGAACCAGGTTTTCCAGTTCGCGCACGTTCCCCGGCCACGCATAGGCATCGAACCAGGCGTGCGCATGGGCAGCCAGCGAGCGGTGTCGTTGATCGGAGGCGTTCTCGTAACGCCGCGTAAACTTGTTCAGGAAATGATGCGCGAGCAACCACGGATCGCCGGGGCGATCGCGCAAGGCCGGCATTTCCACCGACAGAACATGCAGGCGAAACAGCAGGTCTTCGCGGAACCGGCGCTCGCCGACCAGGGTTTTGAGCTTGCGGTTGGAGGCCACGATGATGCGCACGTCCACCGACTCCGTATGCCTGGCGCCGAGCGGGCGATATTGGCCATCCTGCAGGAAGCGCAGCAGCGCCACCTGGCCGCGTGCCGGCAGTGCATCGATTTCGTCGAGAAACAGGGAACCCTGGTGCGCCAGCCGCAATAATCCCGGCCCTGCGGCGCCCGCGTCCGTGAACGCGCCGCGGGAGTGGCCGAACAGCTCGTTTTCGATCAGGCTTTCCGGTATCGCACCGCAGTTGGCCGGAATAAACGGCTTGGTGCGCCGCCTGCTGCCGTAATGGATGCCCTGCGCCGCCAGTTCCTTGCCGGTACCGGTTTCCCCCTCGATCAGCACGGGCGCATCGACATCCGCGATTCTCGAGATCAAGCGCACGGCGGCCTGGAACCGGGGCGACTGTCCCACCATGCCGTGCAAGGAACTGCCGCCACCACCCCCCGTACTGCATGCATTCGTCATGACACTCTTGCGCCGTGGATTTGTCGGGCTTGCCCCAAGGGCGAGGTCGCCGCCATCGATATGGCAACGGTATTCTACGAGAGGGCATGTCGGGCGAGGGCCGGTGCGCCAAGGGTGCGCGCTGCGCGCTGATGCCGGTCAAGCGGCGAGGGTCGATCGGCGAGGCGTTAACGAAAAACGGCCCGCAAGCGGGCCGTACAGGGGAGGTCGAAACAGGACCGGCTTACGCCATGTTCTGTTCAGCGAATTCCCAGTTGGCCACGTTCCAGAAGGCTTCCAGGAACTTGGCGCGGGCGTTGCGGTAGTCGATGTAGTAGGCGTGCTCCCAGACGTCGGCGGTGAGCAGGGCCTTGTCCGAGGTGGTCAGCGGGGTGCCGGCGTTCGAGGTGTTGACGATGTCGACGCTGCCGTCGGCCTTCTGCACCAGCCAGGTCCAGCCGGAACCGAAGTTGCCCAGCGCGGCCTTGGTGAACTCTTCCTTGAACTTGTCGAACGAGCCCCACTTGGCGTTGATGGCGTCGGCAACCTTGCCGCTTGGCGCGCCCGAGCCGTTCGGGGTCATGCAGTTCCAGAAGAAGGTGTGGTTCCACACCTGGGCCGAATTGTTGAACACACCGCCCGACGACTTCTTGATGATCTCTTCGAGGGACATGTTTTCGAACTCGGTCCCCTTGATCATGTTGTTCAGGTTGGTGACATAGGTCTGGTGGTGCTTGCCGTAGTGGTATTCCAGGGTTTCGGCCGAGATGTGCGGCTGCAGGGCGTCTTTGGCGTACGGCAGTGGCGGCAGGGTATGTTCCATGTTTTCTTCCTTATTTGGTTGGACAGGTTTTGTTCCAGAGCGGCGTTATTCTAAACCGGATGGCGTGATGTTGCAGGCTTGGCAGTTCACTCGGGCGCGTCGGCCGGCACGGCTTGCACGCTGGATACGCCAATCTCCGCGCTGCCCCCGGCCAGGCGCACGGTCAGCTTGTTGCGCGCCTTGATCTGGGCCGGGTCGCGCAGCACCTCGCCCTTGGCATTGCGGACGATCGCATACCCGCGCTCGAGCGTGCGTTGCGGGTTCAGCAGCTCGAGCTGGGCCGCCAGGGCGCCCAGCGCGTCGCGCCTGCCTTTGACCGCGTTGCCCAGGCTTGCGTTCAGGTGGCGTCCCTCGGACAGCAGCTGGGCGCGCAGGGTGCGCAGGTCTGGCCGGTAGCGCACCCAGCGCTGCTGCAGTTGGGACAGCACCAGGCTCTGGCGGTTCACAGGCAGGCGCACGGCATGCGTCATGGCGGCCGCCATCGACAGCAGCTTCACGCGCTGGTGGCGGATCTGGGCCGACGGGCTGAGCAGGCGGCGGCTGTAGTTGTCCACGCCCTGGCTGGCTTCCGACAAGCTGCGGCGCATCGCGCGGCGCAGGTCCTGGGCGTCGGCGGACAGCGAGCCGAGCCAGTCCGCGCGCGGCGTGGCCGCCAATTCGGCGGCGGCGGTAGGCGTGGCGGCGCGCACGTCGGCGGCGAAGTCGGCGATGGTGAAGTCGGTTTCGTGGCCGACGCCCGAGATCACGGGGATGGTGCAGGCATCGATGGCGCGCGCCACGCATTCCTCGTTGAAGCTCCACAGGTCCTCGATCGAGCCGCCGCCGCGGCAGACCAGCAGCACGTCGGCTTCGCGCCGCGTCGACGCCGTCATAATGGCTTCCGCGATCTTGGCCGCGGCGAACTGTCCCTGCACAGGGGCAGGGTAGAGGATGACGCGCACATGCGGCGCCCGGCGGTGCAGGGCGGTGAGCACGTCGCGCAGGGCGGCCGCCTGCGGGCTGGTGACGATGCCGATCGTGCGCGGGAACAGCGGCAGCGCGCGCTTGCGGTCCTGGTCGAACAGCCCCTGGCTGGACAGCTTTTCCTTCAGGCGCACGAAGGCGTCATACAGCGCCCCGACACCGGCGCGGCGGATCGTCTCGACATTGATCTGGTAGTCGCCGCGCGCCCCGTACAAGGTCACCAGCGCGCGCACTTCGACCTTGTCGCCTTCGCGTGGATTGAAGCCGACATATTGCGCGCGGCTGCGGAACATCACGGCGCGGACCTGGGCCGCATCGTCCTTGAGCGTGAAATACCAGTGGCCGGAGCTGGCGCGGGTGAAATTCGAGATTTCGCCGCTGATCCAGGCCAGTGGAAAACTCCGTTCGAGCAAACGGGCAACCTGCTGGTTCAGGGCCGTCACGGTCATGACGGGCGGGGCGGTGTAGGCGGGATCAGCGTCGGCTGGACGTTCCATGGGATGCGAAGGATAACGGACAAAGGTGATGCTTATGTCACATCTACCCGAAAACGACAAGTGCCGGCGGCAGCCGTGCGCATGGACGCGCACCGATTGCCATGCAGATGCCGGTGTTGCCTTTTTTCAATGCATTCTATTGCTTCTGCTTTAGAATCAAGCACTTGCAGACGCCAGTAGCTGCGTGGAGAGGAGTTTATCCACAAAAACTGTGGGCAACTCATCCATAAGACACAAGACTGCGACATTTTGAGGCTCGCCGCACTCTTTCCTTATGCGTCAAGGACTTAGCATGCATACGGATGCGCTTGACCACACTGTTGTCCACAGAAGCTGTGCATAGCCGGCGGCGAGGCGAATCGGGGCAGGGCGTTCATCCGTCCGGCCGTGGCCGGGTCACCGCCCAGCGCAGCATTTTCCTCAACTGCACGTTTCGGTGGCAGGACTGCTTCGATCCTTTGGAATCAAGGACTTATGCCAGAGTCCATCAGCTTCATCACATTGTTATCCACAAAATCTGTGCAGAGCTGAACTTTCTTTGCATCCTGCGTCAAATCGCTGAACAACTGATGCCAGGATCGCTATTTTTGCACCGAAACTGTGGCTGAATGGCTGAGTGATTAAATTTTGTGCAGTATGCATTTTCTGTTTAAAATCAAGGTCTTATCCATGAGAAAAGCGGCTTGCTAACATTATTGTCCACAAAAAGTGTGGGGAAGCTCACAGAGCCGTAGTGAAAAACGCCCAGGCTCGTGCTGCTCAATTTTTGCGCTAAAGAAATTTATCTTTAATAATCAATCGCTTGGCATCACCAACAGCCCATTGCGCACAATTTTGTCCACAGAATTTGTTCGTAACTACAGAAGTTTGATCTGACTCAATACGGTTCAAGACAAGCGACCTCAAAAGCGGGCGGCCCCATCTGACACGTGCCGTTTTCTTGCGCACGCCTGAAATCCCCTTTCAAATCAAGGGTGTTTGCTTGATCGCAGAGGCTTGCGCACATTTTTATCCACAGAAGATGTGCAGAACCTCCGGTGTAATGCACTTGCCGCAGTGCTAGCAACAAGTTACATTGCTGAATTGATTTCTTACGCCCCAGGAGTTTCTTTTGCTCGCTATCTTCCAAGCTGCAGGTTGGCCAATCTGGCTCTTGCTGATCGCCTCGATCGTCGCTGTCGCCCTGATCGTGGAACGCCTGATCTACCTGCGCCGCGAAAAGATCCTCCCGAAACAACTGCTGGACGAAGTCATCCGCGTCTACCGCGCCGGCAAGGTCACTCCCGACGTGGTGGACAAGCTCGAACACAATTCGCCGCTCGGCACCGTGCTGGCCGCCGCGCTGCGCAATGTCGACGCCCCGCGCGACGTGATGAAGGAATCGATCGAGGAAGCCGGCCGCGGCGTCGCCCACGGCCTGGAGCGTTTCCTGACCACCCTCGGCACCATCGCCTCGCTGGCGCCGCTGATGGGCCTGTTCGGCACGGTGGTGGGCATGATCGAGATCTTCGGCGCCCAGAGCCCGACCGGCGGCAACAACCCGGCGCAACTGGCGCACGGCATTTCGGTGGCGCTGTATAACACCGGCTTCGGCCTGGCCATCGCGATGCCGGCCCTGGTGTTCTACCGCCACTTCCGCTCCTCGGTCGACAGCTTCATCGTCGAGATGGAACTGCAGGCCGTGAAATTCGTCGACGTCGTCCACGGTGCCCGCAAATGATGAATTTCCGCCGCGGCCGCCAGCGCGAAGAACCGGAGATCAACCTGATCCCGTTCATCGACGTGCTGCTGGTCGTCCTGATTTTCCTGATGGTCTCGACCACCTACAGCAAGTTCACCGAGCTGCAGATCACGCTGCCGACGGCGGATGCGGCCAAGGCCGAGCAGCGTCCCTTCGAGATCAATGTCACGATCGACGCCAAGGGTAATTACACGGTGAACAATGTGCCGGTGTCCTTCCACAGCGTCGCCGGCCTGGCCGAAGACCTGAAGACCGCCGCCCGCAGCGGCCCCGGCGGCCAACCGGCGCTGGATCCGGTCGTCATCGTCAACGCCGACCAGTTCGCGATGCACCAGATGGTCATCAACGTGCTGGAAGCGGCGCGCGTGGCCGGCTTCGAGAAGCTGACCTTCGCCGCCCAGACCGGCGCCAAGAAGTAAGCGGGCCGGGCGCGTTCGGTACGCGCCCGCCGCCTCCAGCATGGCATCGCCTTTCCTCGAATCGACCCTGACCCGCGCCTGGCTGCGCCGCGGACCGCTGGCGCTCGCCTTGCTGCCGCTCGCCCTGGTGTTCCGGCTGCTGGCCGCCGTCCGCGCGCTGCTCTACCGTCTCGGCCTCAAGCAGAGCGAACGGCTGCCGGTGCCGGTCATCGTGGTCGGCAATATCTTTATTGGCGGCACCGGCAAGACGCCGCTGACGATCTGGCTGGCCGAGGCGCTGCGTGCGGCCGGCATGCGCCCGGGCGTGATTTCGCGCGGCCATGGCGGGGCGGAAGCGTCTGCGCGGGAAGTCACGCCCCTGTCCAGTCCGGCCGAAGTGGGCGACGAACCGCTGCTGATCGCGGCGCGCGCCGGCTGCCCGGTCGTGGTCGGACGCCGGCGGGTGGAAGCGGGAAGAAGCCTGCTGGCAGCCCACCCCGACGTCGATGTGCTCATCACCGACGACGGCCTGCAGCATTACGCGCTGGGGCGCGACATCGAGATCGTCCTGTTCGACGGCCGCGGTGTCGGCAACGGCTGGCTGCTGCCGGCCGGCCCCTTGCGCGAGCCGCCTTCGCGCCGCCGCGATTTCACCGTGGTCAATGCCCCCGAGATCACACCGGCGCTGGCGCAGTCGGTCGGCGGCCAGCCCTTCCAGATGCAACTGGCGGGCGAGTTCGCCGAGCCGCTGGCCCGGCCTGGCGCGCGCCTGCCGTTGAAACAATTGATCGGCAAGCGCATCGTCGCGGCCGCCGGCATCGGCAACCCGGGGCGCTTTTTCGCCATGCTGCGCGCGGCCGGATTGACGCTTGGCGAGCTGCCGCTGCCCGACCACCACGACTTCCTCGACCGTCCCTTCGACGCGGTGGATGCCGATGTCATCCTGATCACGGAGAAGGATGCAGTAAAATGTCGGCAACTTGATAACCTGAAGGACGACCCGCGCTTGTGGGTCGTGCCGGTGACGGCGCGGATCGATCCTGCGCTGGCCGAACAAATCGTGGAGAAATGTCGTGGACGCTCGACTGCTTGATATCCTGGTCTGCCCGCTGTGCAAGGGCCCCCTTGAGTACGACAAGAAGGCGCAGGAACTGACCTGCCGCCCGGACCGCCTGGCTTACCCGATCCGCGACGGGATTCCGATCATGTGGGCCGACCAGGCGCGCAAGATCGAACCGGTGTAAGCGGCCGCATGAGCTTTACCGTCATCATTCCGGCCAGGCTGGCCTCGACCCGCCTGCCGAACAAGCCGCTGGCCGACCTTGGCGGCAAGCCGATGATCGTGCGCGTGGCCGAACGCGCGCGCGAATCCGGTGCTTCCCGCATCATCGTCGCCACCGACCACCCCGACATCCTGGCGGCCTGCGCCGCGCACGGCATCGAAGCCTGCATGACGCGCGCCGACCACCCCTCGGGCACCGACCGCATCGCCGAAGTCGCACTGGCACTGGGCCTGGGGCTTGAGGAAGTCGTGGTCAACCTGCAAGGCGACGAGCCGCTGATCGACCCGGGCCTGCTGGCGGCCTGCGCCGCGCGCATTCGCGACGGCGTGCCGATGGCCACTTGCGCCCATCCGATCCTCGACGTGGCCGACGTGTTCAACCCGAACGTGGTGAAAGTCGTGCTCGACAAGGCGGGGAGGGCGCTGTATTTCTCGCGCGCCTCGATTCCCTGGCACCGCGATGCCTTCGCTGCGACTCAGGATTCTTTGCCGATGGGCTACGCACCGCTGCGCCACATCGGCCTGTACGCCTATAGCAATGCCTTCCTCCAGGCCTATCCGGCGCTGGAAGCCGCGCCGCTCGAAACCATCGAGGCGCTCGAGCAATTGCGCGTGCTGTGGCACGGTTATCCGATCGCCGTGCACGTCACCGACAGTGCGCCGCCGGGCGGTGTGGACACGCCGGACGACCTGGCGCGCGTGCGCCGCCATTACCCGAACTGAGCGCGCGAACAGCCACATTCCAGGCCTTCTGCGCCAGATCAAAAGTTGCTTCCAGGCGGCCTTTGGATTGGCGTTAATGCCAACTTTTGTGGTAACTTTCGTGTCAAGGTAACCAGATATGCATCAAGCCCGATCGTCGGCAAACATAATAATCATCAACATCCTCTAGGAATCTAGGAAACTCATGCGTCTCATTCTGCTAGGAGCACCGGGAGCCGGTAAGGGCACCCAGGCTAACTTCATCAAGGAAAAGTTCAACATCCCCCAGATTTCCACCGGCGACATGCTGCGTGCGGCGATCAAGGCCGGGACCGAACTCGGCCTGGCTGCCAAGAAGGTGATGGATGCGGGCCAGCTGGTATCGGACGACATCATCATCGGCCTGGTGAAAGAGCGCCTGAAAGAAACCGACTGCGCCAACGGCTACCTGTTCGACGGCTTCCCGCGCACCGTGGCGCAGGCCGACGCCATGAAAGACAGCGGCGTGACCATCGACTACGTGCTTGAAATCGACGTCCCGGACGACCTGATCGTCGAGCGCATGTCGGGCCGCCGTACCCACCCGGGCTCGGGCCGCGTCTACCACACCAAGTTCAACCCGCCAAAAGTCGAGGGCATCGACGACGTGACCGGCGAGCCGCTGGTGCAGCGCGACGACGACAAGGAAGAAACCGTCATCAAGCGCCTGACGGTCTACCATAACCAGACCGAAGTGCTGCTCGGCTACTACAACAAGTGGGCACAGTCCGGCCTGCCTGGCGCGCCGAAATACCGCAAGATCACCGGCGTCGGCCCGGTCGACCAGGTGCGCGACGCGGCGTTCGCGGCGCTGTCGGAATAAGCTTCCGGCCAGGTGAAACGGCCCCGCGGGGCCGTTTTTCGTTAACCCGTAGGGTGGGCGGCTTTGCCGCCCGCGCGTTCAAATCCACGTGAATTGATACGACGTGGGTGTTCTCCGGATGGTTGAACGCGCGGGCGGGAGACCCGCCCGCCCTACAAATACCGTTCGACGGCCGCCGTCAACGACTCCGGGTCCGAATCCCCCTCATACCGCTCGCCATTGATGAAAAAGCTCGGCGTCCCGGTTGCCCCCAGCGATTTCCCTTCGGCCGCCTGGGCCGCGACCCGTTCGCGGTAGCGCCTCTGCGCCAGCTCCTCCTCGACACGCGCCCCATCCACCCCCACTTCGCGCGCCAGCAGCGGCAACTGCCCCGGCGTTACCTGCGTCTGGCGCTCGAACAGCGCATCGTGCATTTCCCAGAACTTGCCCTGCGCGCCGGCGGCCTCCGCGGCCTCGGCGGCGGGCTCGGCATGCGGGTGCATCCCGAGCGGCAGGTGGCGGTAGACCAAGGCGACGCGGTCCCCATGGCGCTGCTGCAGTTCAAGCAGGGTGGGCCGGGCCCGCGCGCAATACGGGCACTGGAAATCGCCATACTCGACAATGACGACATCGGCATCGCGGCTGCCGCGCACATGGTCGTCTTCCTGGATCCGCACCTGGTTCATCCTTGCTCCTCGCATCAATCGATGGCCCGATCTTCGCATGCGCTCGCGGCTGCCTGCCGCGCGTTACCGTCCGACAATCCGTCGTGTGCGCCCCGCGCGGGGGCGCAGGCCGATAATGGTCGCCTGACCATTCGAATTGCATGAGGTGCGCCATGAGTCCCATCAAGTCCACCATTGCCGTGCTGTTCGCGCTGGGTTCGGCGAGCGCGCTGGCCCAGGACCAGCCGGCGCTAACGCCGACGCCGAGCAAACCCGTCGACAGCGCCACCTACGGCCCGGTCCTGAATCCGCAGGCGACACCGGCCCCGGCCCCGACGCCGCCGGCTGCCCCACTGCCATCCGGCGAAGCCCGTCCGCAGGCGCAGGAAGAGCGCGCCGGCCAGCCGCCGACCAGCAAGCACCTGGAAGTGGATCCCTCGGCCCGTCCGGCGCCGCAAGCCGCCCAGCCCCAGCAGGGCCAGCCGAGCCAGGACGCAGGCAAGCGCAAGCCGCCAAGCAAGAAGGGCAAGCAGGCGCTGCGGCGATCCGTGGACCAGCGCATCGAGAGCACGCCGCGCATCGCGGCGCCGATGCCCCCGCCGGCGCCCCGCGCCGAGCCCCAGGCGGCGCCGCGGCCGGCCGGCCCTTCGTCGACCCAGGTGGTGGGCTGTATCGGCGGCAATTGCACCGACACGGCGGGCGCCGGCTATAACGCCGCCGGCCCCGGTAACACGGCAGTGAGCAGCAGCGGCCAGCTGTGCACGCGCAGCGGCGCCACCATGCAGTGCTTTTGATCCAGAGGCAGGGCAGGCATGGTTTTTCCTGTCGAAAGTTCGCTACAATGCCGCTGTTTGACGTTTACGTTAACGTCATGAACAGCGGCTACTAGAACTTTTATAAGGGAAAACCATGCAAATTCAGAACAATGTGTTCATCGTGACCGGTGGCGCGTCGGGGCTTGGAGCAGCCACGGCACGCATGCTGACCGAAGCGGGCGGCAAGGTCGTCATCGCCGACGTGCAGGTCGACGCCGGCACCGCCCTGGCAGCCGAGCTCGGTGGCCAGTTCGTCAAGTGCGACGTCACTTCCGAAGCCGATGGCCTGGCGGCCGTCGCAGCGGCAGGCAAGCTGGGCACCTTGCGTGGCCTGGTCAACTGCGCCGGCGTGGCGCCGGCCATCAAGACCGTCGGCAAGGACGGCCCGCACCCGCTGGACGCTTTCCAGCGCGCGGTGAACATCAACCTGGTCGGTACCTTCAACATGTGCCGCCTGGCGGCCGACGCGATGGGCAAGCTCGATGGCGCCGAATACGGCGAGCGCGGCATCATCATCAATACCGCTTCGGTCGCGGCCTTCGACGGCCAGATCGGCCAGGCCGCCTATGGTTCCTCGAAAGCCGCCGTGGCCGGCATGACCCTGCCGATGGCGCGCGACCTGGCGCGCAGCGGCATCCGCGTCATGACCATCGCTCCGGGCATCTTCGAGACCCCAATGCTGATGGGCATGCCGGAAGAAGTACGCGAGTCGCTCGGCAAGATGGTCCCGTTCCCACCGCGCCTTGGCATGCCGAAGGAATACGCGCACCTGGCCAAGGCCATCATCGAAAACGTCATGCTCAACGGCGAGACGATCCGCCTCGACGGCGCGATCCGGATGCAGCCGAAGTAAGCCATTCCTGTAAGCGCTGGCCAATTGTTGTAGGATAGCCAAATGTCGGGCGCGCGGCGCAAGCTGCGCGCCCGTTTTGCTTTTTGGAGAAACGATTGAACAATACGACGATGCGCGGCGCTGTCCTCGCGCTGGCGCTGGTGTGCACCACGCCCCTGTACGCACAGGACACGCGCCAGGCCGCCCCCGAAGCGGCCACCGGCTATGCCGAGAAATCCGGCTGGCCCGCGAAGAACTACATGGTGGCCGCGGCCAACCCGCTGGCGGTGGAAGCCGGCTACCAGATCCTGAAGCAGGGCGGCAGCGCGATCGACGCGGCGATTGCCACCCAGCTGGTGCTGACCCTGGTCGAGCCGCAATCGTCCGGCATCGGCGGCGGCGCCTTCCTGGTCCACTATGACGGCAAGCAGACCCAGGCCTTCGACGGCCGCGAGACCGCGCCCTCGAAGGCCGACGAGCGCCTGTTCCAGCGTGCCGACGGCAGCCCGGTGTCGCGCCTTGATGGTGTCGTCGGTGGCCGGTCGACCGGCGCGCCGGGCGTGCTGCGCATGCTGGCGCTGGCGCATCGCCAGCATGGCAAGCTGCCTTGGAAGCTGCTCTTCGCCCCCGCCATCCGCCTGTCGGAACAGGGCTTCAAGGTCAGCCCGCGCCTGCATGCGCTGCTGTCGAGCGACGTCCACCTGCGCAAGGATGCGGAAGCGGCGCGCTATTTCTACGGTAACGGCGGCCAGCCTTGGCCGATCGGCCACGTCCTGAAGAATCCCGCGCTGGCCAGGACCCTGCGCGAGATCGCCGATGGCGGCGCCGAAGTGTTCTACACCGGCCGCATCGCGCGCGACATCGCGGCGAAGGTGGCCGGCCACCCGACCAACCCGGGCCTGCTCAGCGCCCTTGACATCGCCGCCTACCAGCCGAAGGTCCGGGTGCCGGTCTGCAGCGACTACCGCGCCTACACCGTGTGCGGGATGCCGCCGCCATCGTCGGGCGGCATCGCCGTGGCCCAGATGCTGGGCATGTTCGAGACCATCGACATGCGCGCGCTGGCCCCGACGAATGGCGTGCCCGGACCGGAAGCGCTGCACGTCTTCAGCGAAGTCGGACGCCTGGCCTACGCCGACCGCAACCGCTACGCCGCCGACACCGACTTCGTCCCGCTGCCGGGGCGCGGCATCCCGAGCCTGATCGACAAGGCCTACCTGGCGCAGCGCGCCAAGCTGGTAGGCCAGCGCTCGATGGGCGAGGCGCCGGCCGGCACGCCGCCCGGCATGGAAGTGGCCTGGAAGTGGGGCCGCGACAACGCCATCGAAACCCCGTCCACCTCGCACGTGGCGGTGGTGGACGGCTACGGCATGGGACTGGCGATGACCACCACCGTCGAAGACGCGTTCGGTTCGCGCCAGATGGTCGATGGCTTCATCCTGAACAACCAGCTCACCGATTTCTCCTTCGCCTCGCGTGACGCCGACGGCCCGGTGGCGAACCGCGTCGAAGCCAATAAACGCCCGCGCAGCGCGATGTCGCCGACCGTGGTGTTCGATAAAAAGACCGGCAAGCTGGTGCTGACGGTGGGTTCGCCCGGCGGCCCGGCCATCATCAACTACGTCGCCAAGGTGCTGGTCGGCACGCTCGACTGGGGCCTGAACGTGCAGCAGGCCATTGCGCTGCCCAACTTCGGCAGCCGCAACGGCCCGACCGAGCTGGAAGCGGGGCGCTTCCCTTCCACCACGATCGAGGCCCTGAATGCGCGCGGGCACAAAGTACGGCTGGGCGAGCAGACCTCCGGGCTGCATGGCATCCAGCGCATCGAGGTGCATGGGGTGCCGTTGTGGTATGGCGGGGCCGATCCAAGGCGCGAGGGTGTGGCGAAAGGGGATTGAAGAAAAGGCGGCCGTGCGCGGCATGACATGGCCCCGGTCCAGGCAAATCCCCCGGGCTTGAAGGCGCCACGAAAGCGTCTGGCGGCGATGTAAAATGCGGTCACATTGAAAGAATAATTATGCGAATTCACCGGCTTGACCTGAAAAACTACCGTTGCTTCGACGCGCTGTCACTGGATCTCCACCCTCGGCTAACCGTCCTGGTGGCGCCCAACGGACAAGGCAAAACCTCGATTCTCGATGCGATCAAGGTAGCACTCTGGCCTTATGTGGCCGGTTTCGACATGGGCAGCACCACGAACGACGTGACCAGTATTCAGATCGATGACGTGCGGCGGGCGCAGGAACAGTCGCCGGATGGCGTGTTCTCTATGGAATGGCGCTTGCCTGCGGAGATCAAGGCTGTCGGCACAATGAATGTGTTGAGGCTGGTGCTGGATGGCATTCTCGGCACATCGGGTATTCGCATCAACGCTACGGGACCAGGCGCGACCCCTGTACTTGCTGCCGAGGTGCCGTGGCAGGTAGTGCGGTGTCGGGATAGCGCTAAAAAGGGGACCAAGACCAAGGACATCGTGCCAGCAGGCGCGCTGAGCGTGAGCGACGCGGCCCGGGCGCTGGAGGAGCGAATCTTTTCGGAGCAGCCGGGCACGCCTGACGACCTTCCCATGCTGGGTTATTACGGCACCGGCCGCCTTTGGGCGCAGAAGAAGCTGATGTCGATCCATGTGGAAGCGGATCCGCAGTCGCAGTCGCGCACGTTCGCTTATCGGGATTGCCTCGATCCGGCGTCGAGCTACAAACATTTCGCCGTATGGTTCAGCCGCGTCCACAAGTCCTACCTGCAGGCCCAGATGCGCAACCTCCAGAATCAACTTCCGCTGGATGCCGAGAGCGCTGCCGGACTTGGTGCGCCCTTCAAAGCAGTGCAAAACGCAGTCGATACGCTGCTGCGCGAGCACACCGGTTGGAACGGGCTGGGGTATAGCGCCGAGCACGATGATCTCGTACTGCGTCATGCCACGCATGGCGTCCTCAAGGTCAGCCAGTTGAGCGACGGTATCCGCAACATGCTGGCACTGGTCGGCGACATCGCGTATCGCTGCTACAAACTCAATACACACCTGGGCGCGGACGCGCCGAAAAGCACCCGGGGCGTCGTCATGATCGACGAGGTGGACATGCACCTTCATCCTGGCTGGCAGCAAACCGTGCTGTCCGACTTATCGGACGCATTTCCGGAATTGCAGTTTATCGTGACCACCCACAGCCCCCAGGTACTGACCTCGATAAAGCGCGAGAATATCCGCATGGTGTTTCGCAACAGGCTGGACCAGTGGGAAGCACAGGCGCCCTTGCTGGAAATCAAAGGGGTCGAAAGTGCAGTGGCGCTTTGCGATATCATGGGCGTTAATCCCATCCCGCCGGTCGACGAGGCCCAGTGGCTGGTCGATTACACCGACAAGATCGAAGACGGTACGCACGAGGACGAGGAGGGCCGTGCATTACGCGAACAGCTGCTCGCCCTCTATGGAGAGCGGCATCCTGTTATGCTCGATACCGATCGGCTGATCCGTTTTCAAGCATTCAAGCTGCGCAAGTCGCTGGTGTCGAAGGACTGAGAGGCATGCACAAGCTCGACCGCTCGGCCGTTACCCCTCCCGCTTGCCTCGCCACCTATGATTGCCTGACTCAAACCTGGGATGATTTCCGTGGCGCCTGCAAAAGGCAGCTGCGCTTCGCACTTTTCCAAATGCAGGGAATTCCTGGCGTCAGCTCCCAGGATGCGAAGGAGTACGGCCTGCGCTGTGCTTACTGCGAAGGGGCGATCTGGCATGAGGGTCACATTGAACACTTCCGGCGCAAGAGTGCGAAGTATCCCAACGGCTTTCCAGCGCTGACTTTCGACTGGCATAATTTTTTCTTGGCATGCGGTTCTTGCGACCATTGCGGCCACTACAAGGACCGCACAGGGGCGCCTGCCTACGACCCCGACGACCTGATCAAACCGGACGTCGATAATCCTGAGTACTACCTGTATTTCCACTCGTCGGGCACGGTTCGCCCCAGGCAAGGTCTGGCCGCCGAAGAGAAGCACCGCGCCGAGGAAACGATTCGTACGTTTGGACTATGCGATCGCGCGCTGGAGGGCGCCAGGGCCAATGCCGTTCGCAAACAACGTAAATCGCTCAAAAAGGAACTCGAAGAGCTGGCATCCTGGGACGAAGCCTCCCGCAACGAATACATGCTTGATGAAATCGAGAAAACTCGGTGGGAACCGTACGCCACCGCCATCAAGCATTTCTTCGTGCCGAACGCCATATGATCCTACCCACGAAGCGGGGCAACCTACAGGTTCATCTCGCTGCCCATTAAAGGCCAGTTACACCAGAAGTCGGCGTAAAAGCAACTAAAATTCATTTAATTTCCCTAGAGCACCCCGGTTTTTGCTAAGCTTGGCGGGTGGACAGTAAAGAGAAAACAGGCCTGGTCCTCACAGGCGGTGGAGCACGCGCCGCCTACCAGGCCGGCGTGATGCATGCGATCGCGCGCATTCTCGCCGACGCCGGTCGTCCGGCCTTGCGTTCTCCCTTCGACATCATTTGCGGCACCTCCGCGGGCGCCCTCAACGCGACCGCGCTGGCCTGCCGCGCCGACGACTTTTCCAGCGCCGTGCGCGGCCTGCTCGGCGTGTGGGAAGGGGTGGCCGCGCACCAGGTCTACCGCGCCGATTCCCTGTCCGTGCTGCGCTCGGGAGCGCGCTGGATGTCGCTGCTGTCCTTTGGCTGGCTGCTGCGCAAATGGCATGCGGCGCCGCCCCAGTCGCTGCTCGACAACACCCCGCTGGCCGGCCTGCTGCACCGCGTACTCGACCTGCCGCGCCTCGATGCCGCGCTGGCCGACGGCGTGCTGCATGCGCTGGCAATCACCGCATCCTCCTACAGCAGCGGCCACCACATCACCTTCTACCAGGCCGCGCGCGAGATCGTGCCCTGGAACCGCCACCAGCGCCTGGCGCTGGCGACCCAGATCAGCGTCGAGCACCTGCTGGCATCGAGCGCGATTCCCTTCATCTTCCCGGCCGTCCCGCTCTACCTGGGCGGACGGCGCGAATACTGCGGCGACGGCTCGATGCGCCAGCTGGCGCCGATCGCGCCGGCGATCCACCTGGGCGCGACCCGGGTGCTGGTGGTGGGGGCAGGGCGCATGTCCGAGACGGCGAATGACCCGGCGCCGAATTCCGGCTATCCGAGCCTGGCGCAGATCGCCGGCCATGCGCTGTCCTCGATTTTTCTGGACAGCCTGGCGGCCGACATCGAGCGCCTGCAGCGCGTGAACCAGACCCTCGAGCGCGTGCCGCTTGACGCGCGCGCGGCGCTGCCGCTGCGGCGCATGGAACTGCTGGTGATCTCGCCGTCCGAGCGGCTCGACGACATCGCCAGCCGCCACGTCCACACGCTGCCGGCGCCGGTGCGCACGCTCCTGGCCGGGATCGGCGCGCTGGAGTCGCGCGGCGCGGCGCTGGCGTCCTACCTGCTGTTCGAAGGCAGCTATACGCGCGAGCTGATCCGGCTCGGCGAACACGATACCCTGGCCCGGCGCGACGACGTGCTGGCGTTTTTCCCGCAATGAGGGCGCTGATCCGGATATGGGCGGCAGCGCTGCTGCTGGCGCTGTGCGCGAACGGCCTGGCCGCCACGCCGCGCCTGACCCTGCGCTTCGAGCACCTGTCGGTGGCCGAGGGCCTGACCCAGGAAACGGTACTGTCCGTGGTCCAGGACCGCGATGGCTTCATGTGGTTCGGCACCCAGAACGGGCTGTCACGCTTCGACGGCTACCGCTTCATCAACTACCGCAGCGTGCCGGGCAAGGCGCGCACCCTGTCGAACAGCTGGGTGCGCGTGCTGCACCTCGACCGCCACGGCCGCCTGTGGCTCGGCACCGACGGCGGCCTGAACCTGTACGACCCGGTCACCCGCAGCTTCACGGTGTTCGTTCCGCAGGAAACCGCGCGCCGGGGCAACGGCAACCGCCATATCACGTCCATCGTCGGCGATGGCCGCGACGGCCTGTGGATCGGCACCAGCGACGGCCTGCAGCATTTCGACACGGTGCTGCGCCGCTTCACGACCTGGCACCATGAAAAAGGCAACGACGGCACCCTGAGCGACGACAGCGTCAACGCGCTGGCGCTGGATGCAAACGGGCGCCTGTGGATCGGCACCGGCGCGGGCCTGGACAGCATGGGACCGGGGCGCGAACGCTTCGAGCACCATCCGTCCAGCCTGGGGCCGCGCGAGAATCCAGTGCGCGCGCTGATGATCGACGGCGCGCAGCGCCTGTGGGTGGGGCGCCTGGGCGGGCTGGAACGGCGCGAGCTGGCCGGCAAGGCGGCGGGCACGGTGCGCCGCTTCGGCCAGGCCGACGGCGTCGGCCCGTGGTGGATCACGGCGCTGTACCAGGACGCCGGTAACGAGATCTGGGTCGGCACCCACGACAACGGCCTGCTGCGCTGGCGCGGCCGCGAGGACAGCTTCGAGAGCCACCGGCGCGCCGTCACCGACCGCCACAGCCTGGGCGACAACCAGGTCTCGGCGCTGTACCGCGACCGCCTCGGCACCTTCTGGGTCGGCACCTGGTATGCCGGCGTGTCGCGCGTGGACCTGGGCAGCGGCGGCTTCGCCCGCATCGTGCGGCGCGACGACGCGCCCGACGCGCTGGCCGACAACAGGGCGGCGGCCCTGCTGGCCGACGGCGACAAGCTGTGGGTCGGCACCGGCACCGCGCTGAACCACGTCGACCCGGCCACCGGCCAGGCCACCGTCTACCGCCACGACCCGCACGATCCCAACAGCCTGATCGACATGCCGGCCACCGCCATTGCGCGCGACCGCAAGGGCCTGCTGTGGATCGGCAGCCGCACCGGCATCACCTCCTTCGACCCGGTGGCGCGCCGGTTCGTGCGCCAGCTGCTGCCGGGCGATGCCGACGCCAACAACGTGCGCGGGGTGACGGCCGCGCCGGACGGCTTCGTGTGGATCACCACGCGCGGCGGCCTGCACCGGCTCGACCCTGTCACGCGCAAGGTCGTGAGCTGGCGCCACGACCCCGCCAGGTCGACCAGCCTGGCCGACGACACGGTGCGCCCGGTGCTGCACGACCGCCGCGGCCGGATGTGGGTCGGCACCTTCGACGGCCTGGACCTGATGGATCGCGCCAGCGGGCGCTTCCGCCACTTCCGCCACGACCCCTTCGACGCGGCCAGCCTGAGCCACGACGAAGTCCATTACCTGTTCGAGGACAGCCGCGGCGACATCTGGGTCGGCACCGCGGTCGGCCTGAACCGCATGGTGACGGCCGCCGACGGCTCGGTGAGTTTCGTGCGCTATACCACCCGCGACGGCCTGGTCGACGATGCCGTGGCCGGCATCCAGGAAGATGGCGACGGGCGCCTGTGGATCAGCACCACCAATGGCCTGTCGAGCTTCGATCCGGCGGGCAGCCGCTGGCGCAGCTATGCGGCGGATGACGGCATCACGGAAGGCGCCTTCTTCGACGGCTCGGCCCTGCGCGGGCTTGATGGCACGCTGTATTTCGGCGGCTTCAACGGCATCACGGCCTTCGACCCGCGCGCGATCCGCGACAACCGGGTGCCGCCGCGGCCGGTCATCACCGGCCTGCAGGTCTTCAACCGGCCGATCGAGCAGGAGCTGCCCGGCGTGCTGACCGGCCCGATCGAACATGCCGAGGCGGTGAACCTGCCGGCCGGGGCCTCGGTGTTCTCGCTCGAATTCTCGGCGCTGCACTTCGCCGCGCCGGCGCGCAACCGCTTTGCCTACCGCCTCGATGGCTTCGACAAGGACTGGGTCCAGGCCGACGCCGGCAAGCGCTTCGCCACCTACACCAACCTGGACCCGGGCACCTATGTGTTCCGGGTGCGCGCCGCCAACAAGGACGGCGTCTGGAGCGGGCAGGCGGCGGCGCTGGCGATCACGATCGAGCCGCCGCCCTGGGGCACGCCCTGGTTCCGCGCGATCGCCGCGCTGCTCCTGATCACTTCGGTGTATGCCGGGGTGCGCATGCGCATGTCGGGCCTGCGCCGCCAGAAAGAGCAGCTGGCGCGCCAGGTGGGCGCGCGCACCGAGCAGGTCGAGCAGCAGAACCGCGTGCTCGAGAGCCAGACTCAGGCGCTGCGCGAACAGGAAATGCGGGTGCGCCAGCAGTCCAACGAGCTGGCGCGCGCCTACCGCGCACTGCAGGAGAACGAGGAATTCCTGCGCCATGCCAAGCAGCGCGCCGAGGATGCGACACGCCAGAAGTCCGAATTCCTGGCCAACATGAGTCACGAGATGCGCACCCCGCTGGCCGGCGTGATCGGCATGCTCGGCTTCGCGCTGCGCGACGGCGCGCTGCGCGAGAACACGCGCGACCAGATCGTGCGCGGCCAGGCCAATGCCCAGGCCCTGCTGGCGATCATCAACGACCTGCTCGATTTTTCCAAGATCGAGGCGGGCAAGCTCAGTATCGAGAACATCGACTTCGACCTGCACGGCGCCATCCGCGGCGTGGCCAGCCTGTTCGAAGAGCAGGCGGCGGGCAAGAGCGTGGGCTTCGACGTCAGCCTCGACGCCAGGCTGCCGCGCTACGTGGTGGGCGACCCGACGCGGGTACGCCAGGTCCTGGTGAACCTGGTCGGCAATGCCTTCAAGTTCACCAGGTCGGGCAGCATTGCGGTGGAAGTGGAACTGCGCGCGGAAGACCAGGTGCGCGGCGACGGCTGGAACATGGTGCGCTTCACGGTGCGCGATACCGGCATCGGCATCCCGGCCGCCGCGCTGCCGCGCCTGTTCCAGAAATTCGAGCAGGCCGACACCACCACCACGCGCCGCTACGGCGGCACCGGCCTGGGGCTGGCGATCTGCCGCCAGCTGGTCACCCTCATGGGCGGGTCCATCGCCGTCAACAGCCTTGAGGGCAAGGGCAGCACGTTCAGCGTGGTGCTGCCGCTGGCCGACGGCGTCGAGCCGCCCCATCTCGAGCACGAGGCGCTGGCCCCGCATACGCACAAGCTGCGCATCCTGTGCGCGGAAGACTACCCGACCAACCAGATCATCGCGCGCGTGATGATCGAGGAGATGGGCCACCAGGTCGATATCGCCGAGAACGGCACCCAGGCGGTGGCGGCCTGCGCGCGCACCCGCTACGACCTGGTGCTGATGGATGGCCGCATGCCCGAGATGGACGGGGCCACCGCCACCCGCCTGATCCGCGCCGGCGGCACGCCGGACGCCCGGGTGCTCGACCAGCACCTGATGATCGTGGCGCTCACCGCCAACGCCAGCGACGAAGACCGCACGCGTTACCTGGCCTGCGGCATGGACGCCTTCCTGACCAAGCCGATCGACGAGGACGCGCTGCACCAGCAGATCTCGCGCGCCATCGAGCGCCAGCGCCAGCGCGGCGTGCCGCTGGCCTTGATGCCGCCGGCCCCGGCCAGCCCGGACGCGGAGCAGGCCCCGATGGCGGCGCTGGACGCGATGTTCGGCGTGGCGCCGGCCCAGGATTCCCTGCCTTCGCCAGTCAATCCGGGGCGCCGCGCCGACGACCTGAAGGCGCGCCTGCACGCAGCCTTCAGCGCCGACCTGCCGCGCCGCCGCAGCGAGCTCGATGCGGCGCTGGAGGCGGGCGACATGGAGGCCGCGGGCAGGGTGCTGCACGGCCTGCGCGGCAGCGCCGCCCACCTGGGCGAAGCCGCGCTCGAGTCCTTGTGCGGCGACCTCGAGGTGGCGGCCGATGGCGGCGACCGCGCACGGGTCGCGGCCGGGATGGCGCGCCTGCGCATGCTGCTGGCCGCGTTCCAGGCGTCCGGGGCTTGACCTGGCTCCTGCATATAATGTCCGCATGATTCTTGCGACGACGGTGGATTGACTATGGACACAGGCATGAAGGTGCTGGTGGTGGACGACGACGTGGTGTCGCGCATGATGCTGATGCATCTGGTCGACAGCTGCGGGCAATACGCCATCGCGGAAGCGGAAGACGGCGAGGACGCCTGGCGCCAGCTGGCGGCCGGCCTGGCGCCGGCCATCGTGTTCTGCGACCTGCGCATGCCCAGGCTCTCGGGCATGGAGCTGCTGGCGCGCGTGCGCGCCGATGCCGCATTGGCATCCATGCCCTTCGTGCTGGTGTCGGCCGCGTCCGACGCCGAGACCATGGCCGAAGCCGGGCGCCTGGGCGCCGACGGCTATATCGTCAAGCCCTTCGCGCTGGAGCAGGTACGCGCCCAGCTGGTACGGGGGGCGCAGGCCGATGCCGCGCCGGACGAAGCACCGGCCGAGGTGGCGCGGCGCCTGGGCATCGCGCCCGAGCGCCTGCTGGTCTACCTCGCGGGCCTGCAGCGCCAGCTCGCCGACGCCGCAGCAGAGCCTGCGAGCGCGCCCCTGCTGCGCCTGGCCGAAGGCTGCGCCACGCTCGGTTTGCATGCCGGCGCGGCGCAGCTGCGCGCCGCCGCGCAAGAACCAGGCATGCAGGGCGCGCATGCCGCCCTGGACTACGCACTTGACGCCGCCCAGGGCCAGGCGCGGCGCGCGCAGGCTTGAAGACGATTCCGCTTGCTGGCGTATTACTTTAGATTTAAAGTACCTGCGGACTGTTGCCTCAATATCTACAGGAATCCGAGATGACCGCATCCGTAGCACTCCAGCCGTCCGGCTACGCCGACGGCTTCGCCCGCGCCAAGCTGCCCCCGCCGGAAGAATGGCCGGAATTCCTGTTCGAGCTGCCCGAACTGCAGTATCCGCCGCGCCTGAACTGCGCCGCCGAACTGCTCGACGGTGCTGGCCCGCGCGGCTGGGACGCGCGCACCGCGCTGGTCGGGGCGCGCGAGCGCCTGAGCTATGCGCAGCTGCGCGAGCGGGTCGACCGCATCGCCCACGTGCTGCGCCACGACCTTGGCCTGGCCACGGGCAACCGCGTGCTGGTGCGCGGCGCCAACTGCCCGACGATGGCGGCCTGCATCCTGGGCGTCATCAAGGCCGGCTGCATCGCGGTGCCGACCATGCCGCTGCTGCGCGCCCGCGAGCTGGGCACGATCGCCGAACGCGCGCAGGTGGACGCCGTGCTGTGCGCGGCCTCGCTGCGCGCCGAGGTCGACGCCATGGGGCGCCCCGGATTGCCGCTGCTGCTGTTCGACGACCCGGGCGCGGCCGATTCGCTGGAGGCGCGCATGGCCGCCCACGACGCCCCGTTCGCGGCGCCCGATACCGCGGCCGACGACGTCTGCCTGATCAGTTTTACCTCGGGCACCACCGGCGTGCCGAAGGGGACGATGCATTTCCACCGCGACCTGCTGGCGATCTGCGACTGCTTCCCGCGCCATACGCTGGGTTCCAGCATCGACGACGTCTTCATCGGCACGCCGCCGCTGGCCTTTACCTTCGGCCTGGGCGGGCTGCTGCTGTTCCCGCTGCGGGTCGGCGCCAGCGCGGTGCTGATCGAGAAACTCAGCCCCGAAACCTTATTGGGGGCGATCGAACAGCACCGCGCCACGGTCTGCTTCACGGCGCCGACGTTTTATCGCCAGATGGCGCAGCTGGCGCCGCGCTTCGATCTCGCAAGCCTGAGCCGCACCGTGTCGGCCGGCGAGGCGCTGCCGCTGGCCACGCGCGAAGCCTGGCAGGACGCGACCGGCCTGGCCATGATCGACGGGATCGGCGCCACCGAGATGCTGCACATCTTCATTTCGGCGGCCGGCAGCGAAGTGCGCCCTGGCGCCACCGGCAAGCCGGTGCCGGGCTATATCGCCTGCATCCTCGACGAAGACGACCGCCCCGTGGCGCCGGGCACGATCGGGCGCCTGGCCGTGAAAGGGCCGACCGGCTGCCGCTACCTGGACGACCCGCGCCAGCGCGACTACGTGCACGCCGGCTGGAACCTCACCGGCGACGCCTACGAGATGGATGCGGACGGCTATTTCTATTACCGCTCGCGGCTGGACGACATGATCATCTCGGCCGGCTACAACATCGCCGGCGCCGAGGTCGAGGAAGCGCTGCTGCACCACCCGGCGGTGGCCGAGTGCGGGGTCGTGGGGCGGCAGGACCCGGAGCGCGGCCAGGTGGTCGAGGCCCATGTGGTGCTCAAACCCGGCGTGGAAGCGTCTAGCGACACGGCGCTGGCGCTGCAGGAATTCGTCAAGGCCTCGATCGCTCCGTACAAGTATCCGCGCGTGGTGCGCTTCCGCGAACAGCTGCCGCGCACCGAAACCGGTAAACTGCAGCGGTTCAAACTTCGTAACGATGCAGGGTGAGGAAACTATGGCGGATCTGGAAGAGCAGGACGACGGCAAGGAGCCCGGGCAGGGCGGCACACCCACCGAGCAGGAGCGTGTGGCCGGGCTGGACCTGGCGAGCCGCTTGAGGAGCGAGCACCACCAGTCGCTCAAGCTGTGGCTGCGCATGCTCTCGTGCACCGTGCGCATCGAGAACGAGATCCGCAGCCGGCTGCGCGCCACCTTCAACATCACGCTGCCGCGCTTCGACCTGATGGCCCAGCTCGAACGCTATCCCGACGGCCTGCGCATGGGCGAGCTGTCCAAGCGCATGATGGTTACCGGGGGCAACGTCACCGGCATCACCGACCAGCTCGAGCGCGAGAAGCTGGTGGTGCGGGTGCCCGACCCAAGCGACCGGCGCGCCTGGGCGGTGCGCCTGACCCCGGCCGGCCGCACCGCCTTCTCCGAGATGGCGGCCGTGCACGAGCGCTGGATCGACGAGATGCTGGCCGATATCCCGGCCGAGGACAAGGCGGGCCTGATCGCGCAGCTGGCGTCGATGAAGCGGCGGCTCAGGATCGACGAGAATGCCCCTGGCGGCCAGTAAGGCAAGGCCGGCATGGAGCGAACTCGTAGCGTGGGCGGCTTGTGATCTGGTCCACTGGACCAGATCACCCCGCGCGGTGATAGTTACGATTTGAACATATTAGCGGGCAGGTTTCACGGCGGCGGAGGCCGCGCACCCGATTCGTCCCCGCCGCCGACAGGAAAAATGGAAGGGTGTCGAGCGGCAAGGCGGCTGTTCTGCTTTGGCTGGACCGCTGGTACAATAGCGGGCTGCAAGACCCCGTCATGCAAATGTGTCGCCATAGTACAATGGATAGTACAAGGTCCTCCTAAGACTTAGATGCAGGTTCGATTCCTGCTGGCGACACCATCTCTTGCGCCCGTCCGGGCGATTTGTGCAAGACCGGCCCGCATTGCCCTTATTCCCCTTCATCGCCGCGTTCCGGTGCTTGCATCGCGGATGCCGAGTGGGCGTCGGCGGGCGGAAACTGCCGGTAGCGCGCGCCCAGTCGGTACAATGGGCGCTTCTTTCAATTTTTTAGCCTGTGGCCAGGTCCTGGCGGTGGGCAGGTACATGGATCATGGCTGTCATTTCTCTCTCCTCCGCGCAACTGGCGTTTGGCCACGTCGCGCTGCTCGACCACGCTGATTTCTCCCTCGAATCCGGCGAGCGCGTCGGCCTGATCGGCCGCAACGGCACCGGCAAGTCGTCGCTGCTGAAAGTCATTTCGGGCCGCTTCAAGCTCGACGACGGCCTGCTCGTGATGCAGCAGGGTATCAAGATTGCCTATGTCGAGCAGGAGCCTACTTTTGATCCGGAAACCACCGTGTTCGATGCGGTGGCCGGCGGCATGGGCGACCAGCTGGCGATGCTCAACGAGTACGAAACGCTCACCGGCCAGTTCGGCGGCGACAACGACGAGGCGCTGATGGAGCGCATGCACGACATCCAGGTCAAGCTCGACGCCACCGACGGCTGGAACCTGCAGCACAAGGTCGATACCACCCTCGACCGCCTCGGCCTGGCCGGCGCCGCCAAGATGGGCACGCTGTCGGGCGGTATGCAAAAGCGCGTGGCGCTGGCCGTGGCGCTGGTGTCGGCGCCGGACGTGCTGCTGCTGGACGAGCCGACCAATCACCTGGACTTTACCTCGATCAAATGGCTGGAAAGCCTGCTGCGCGAATTCCGCGGCTCGGTGCTGTTCATTACCCACGATCGCAGCTTCCTGGACAATGTGGCTACCCGCATCCTCGAGCTCGACCGCGGTCGCCTGCTGTCCTTCCCGGGCAATTTCACGACCTACCAGGAGCGCAAGCGCGAACTGCTGGCCAACGAGGAAGTGGAGAACGCCAAGTTCGACAAATTCCTGGCCCAGGAAGAAGTCTGGATCCGCAAGGGCGTGCAGGCTCGCCGCACACGCGACGAAGGCCGCGTGCGTCGCCTGGAAGCGCTGCGCCTGCAGCGCACCGCGCGCCGCGAGCAGCAGGGCAATATCAAGCTGGACGTCGGCATGGGCGAGCGCTCGGGCAAGATCGTGGCGGACATGGAAAACGTCTACAAGTCGTATGGCGAAAAAACCATCGTTACCAATTTCTCCGGCACCATCCTGCGCGGCGACAAGGTCGGCCTGATCGGGCCGAACGGCGCCGGCAAGACCACGCTGCTCAAGATCATCCTGGGCGACGAAACCGCCGACAGCGGCAAGGTGCGCCTCGGCACCAAGCTGAACGTGGCCTATTTCGACCAGATGCGCGCCCAGCTCAACGAAGAGGCGAGCCTGGCCGACACCATCGCCCCGGGCAGCGACTGGGTCGAGGTCAATGGCCAGAAGAAGCACGTCATGACCTACCTCAATGACTTCCTGTTCGCGCCGGAACGCGCGCGTTCGCCGGTCAAGTCGCTCTCGGGTGGCGAGCGCAACCGCCTGCTGCTGGC
Organism: Telluria sp. ZT3P39; assembly: GCF_059685935.1. Lineage (NCBI taxonomy): Bacteria > Pseudomonadati > Pseudomonadota > Betaproteobacteria > Burkholderiales > Oxalobacteraceae > Telluria > Telluria sp. ZT3P39. Next base: position 59,582 of record NZ_JCASIH010000016.1, on the reverse strand, counting down.
GCGCCTGTTCGCCAAGCCGGCCAACTGCCTGGTGCTGGACGAGCCGACCAACGACCTCGACATCGAGACCCTGGAACTGCTGGAAGAACTGCTCGAGGAATACACCGGCACCGTGTTCCTGGTCAGCCACGACCGCACTTTCCTGGACAACGTGGTGACCCAGGTGGTCGTGGCGGAAGGTAACGGACTGTGGCGTGAATACGTCGGCGGGTATAGCGACTGGGAACGCGTGCGCGCCAGTGCGCCTGCCATGGCGGCGGTCGCTGCTGCCGCTGCGGCCAATCAGGTGGCAGCCGCCAAGCAGGAAGCCGCCAAAGCTGGTGAAATGTCATTTGCCGCACAGAATACACCTGCTAAAAAAGTAAAGTTGAGCTATAAAGAACAACGTGAGCTGGAAGAGTTGCCGAAGCTGATCGCCTCGCTGGAAGACGAGCAATCGGCGATTACGGCCCAGCTCAATGCACCGGACTTCTACAAGAAGAACCCGGCAGACGCGCGCCGCATCAACGAGCGCTTTGCCGAGATCGAGGAGTTGCTGCTCGACGCCCTGGACCGATGGGAGCGCATGGAAGCCCGCGCCCGGGGAGAGTAGTCTAACCAAGGGGGCAAGCAGGCCAGTGCCTGCCAACACGGACATGACCGAGCATAACGATTCCCGTACCGCTCCACCTGCCCGTGGCCCCCATCCCGTTGCAGGCGCCGGCCGCACTCCCGGTGCGCGACCGGCCGCCCATCCTTCCTTGCCTCCGGCCGCAGCCGCGGCCGATACCCCCCTCCTGAGCCGCGCCGCCTGGGTGCGCATCCTGCCTTTCGGCGTCTTCATCTTCTTCATCGTGCTGGGCGACATGCTCGCGCGCGCCGGCATCGACCGTGCCGCGCTGCGCTGGCTCTACCCGGTCCAGGCAGGCAGCGTCGCGCTGCTGCTGGCCGCCTTCTGGCGCCATTACCACGAACTCCATGTGCCCGTGCCGAAGCCGGCGGTGCTGCTGGCCAGCATCGGCGCCGGCCTGCTGGTGCTGGTCCTGTGGGTCAATCTCGACGCGCCCTGGATGACGGTCGGCCTGGGCGAGGGCTATGACCCGTCCACGAACGGCAATATCGACTGGCTGCTGGTGGCGATCCGCATCGCCGGCGCCGCCCTGGTCGTGCCCCTGATGGAAGAACTGTTCTGGCGCTCCTTCCTGATGCGCTGGGTCGAGGCATCCGATTTCGAGGCGGTCGAGCCGGCGCGCGTGGGCCTCAGGGGCTTGCTGGTGTCGAGCCTGCTGTTCGGATTCGAGCACAGCCTGTGGCTGGCCGGCATCGTCGCCGGCCTGGCCTATGCCTTGCTCTATATGCGGTACCGCAACTTGTGGTCGGCAGTGCTCGCCCACGCTGTCACCAATGGCTTGTTGGGCATATGGGTGGTCGCCACCGGCAACTGGACCTTCTGGTGAATCCTGCCTCAGCGCCTTGATTTCAGAAAAGACAAACAAGATGACGCCTCTACGCCTACGCCCCGTCGCCGCCGCCTTTGCTCCCGTCCTTGCCGGCGCCTTGATGCTCCTCCCGGCCGTCCAGGCCAGTGCCCAGCAGCAGGAAGAAGGCCTGCAACTGTATGGCGGCATCGGGTGGGGCTATGACGACAACCTGCTGCGCGTGCCCGACGACCGGCCCGCCTTCGGGGGCAAGCGCAGCGACCGCTGGCGCCAGCTGGACGCCGGCGCCGTCTACAACAAGCGCATCAGCCGCCAGCGGGTGGCGGTCGTGGCCAAGGCGTCGAAGGTGAAGTTCGATTATTTCAGGCAGCTCGACTACGATGGCCGGGATGTGCAGGGCACCTGGTTCTGGGAGCTGGGCAACAAGTTCGATGGCCAGCTTGGCGCCAAATACGAGCGCACGCTGGCGCCCTACACCGACTTCTTCAGCGACGAGCGCAACGTGCGCGAGCAGCGCCGCCAGTGGTTCGACGCCGGCTACCAGATGCACCCGAGCTGGAAACTGCGCACGGGCTTCACGCGGGACCGCTTCGAGTACGAGCTGCTGCGCCAGCGCTTCAACAACCGCACCGAGCGCGCGGCCGAAGCCGAATTGCTGTACACGCCGCGCACGGGCAGCTCGATCGGCCTGGTGGCGCGCCGCCTCAAGGGCGAATACCCGTTCCGCCGCCCGGGTGGCGTCGCCGGCGCCCTGAACGACGACTTCACCCAGGACGAGCTCAAGGTGCGCGTCAACTGGATCGGCACCGGCACCACCCGGTTGCAGGCCCTGGCCGGCTATGTGCGGCGCGAGCAGCCGTCTTTCGGCGAGGGCAAGACCAGCGGCTTCAACGGCCGCCTGAACGCCTTCTACACGCCGCGCGGCAAAGTCACTTACGAAGCCTCGCTGTGGCGCGAATTCGCCCCGATCGAAAGCACCATCGTCAGCTATACGCTCAACCGCGGCGCCAGCCTGGGCGCGACCTGGCTGGCGACCGGCAAGGTCAAGGTCGAGGCCAATGCCGCCTATGAAGAACGGGCCTACAACCCGCGCGCCAGCTTCAACGCAGGCGGCGACCTGACCGACTCGCTGCGCCGCGCCAGCCTGCGCGCCACCTGGCAGGTCAAGCGCAAGGTGGCGGTTTCGGCTGGCTGGCAGCACCAGCAGCGCAGCGGCTCGCAGGCACTGGGCCTGGGAAGCTTCGACGCGAACACCGTGATGGTGAACGCGAATGTGCTGTTCTGACGCACTGCCTGCGAAGTAAGACATGACGGTCAACGATATCCCGATCATCTCGTTTTTCCAGCGCGTGCTCGACCCCCTGATCATCATGGGGACCCTGTACCTGGCCACCCTGTACTACGGCGAGCCGTTCTCGGGCTACTCGCTGGTGCTGATGGTCCTGGCCTTCTTCATTTCTTCTTCGGTGTACCAGCATGTCGACCCTTACCGCACCTGGCGCAGCGGCCGCATGCTGGCGTACGCGCGCGATACCATCTTCGGCTGGTGCCTGACGATCGCGGTGCTGTACTTTTTGGGCACAGCCAGCGGCCTGAAATATTTCTACGACGAGCGCGTGCTGCTGGCCTGGTTCATCGCCACGCCGCTGGCCATCCTGGCCAGCCACCTGGCGGTGCGCCAGGCTACCGGCAGCCGCGACCGTGCGCGCGAGGTGCGCTCGATCGTGGTGGTCGGCTGCAACGACGTCGGCATCAAGTTCGCCAAGGTATGCGACCAGCAGCCGAATCTGTTCATGGACGTGAAGGGCTTCTTCGAGGACCGTCTGGATGAGCGCCGGCCGGCCGCGCTGTGCTATCCGGTGCTGGGCGGCATGGCCGATGTCTGCGCCTATGTACGCCAGCACCATATCAAGATGATTTTCGTGAGCCAGCCGATTTCGGCCCAGCCGCGCATCCGCAAGCTGGTCGACGAGCTCAAGGACACCACGGCCTCGGTGTATTTCCTGCCCGACGTCTATGTGTTCGACCTGATGCAGGCGCGCTTCGACACCGTGGGCGGGATGCCGGTGATCGCCATCAGCGAGACGCCCTTCATGGGCTTCAACAGCGTCATCAAGCGCGGCAGCGACATCGTGATCGGCAGCATCATCCTGGTATTGCTGGCGCCGCTGATGCTGGTGACGGCGGTGGCGGTCAAGCTGACCTCGCCCGGTCCCGTGATCTTCCGGCAGCGCCGCTATGGCCTGTACGGCGAAGAAATCTATGTCTACAAGTTCCGGTCGATGAAGGTGACCGAGGACGGCGCCAACGTCGTGCAGGCCAAGGCGAACGACCAGCGCGTGACCCGCATCGGCGGCTTCCTGCGCCGCACCTCGCTCGACGAGCTGCCGCAGTTCATCAACGTGCTGCAGGGACGCATGAGCCTGGTCGGCCCGCGCCCGCACGCCGTTGCCCACAACGAGCAGTACCGCAAGCTGATCAAGGGCTACATGCTGCGCCACAAGGTGCGCCCGGGCATTACCGGCTGGGCCCAGGTGAACGGCCTGCGTGGCGAAACCGCCACGCTCGACAAGATGGAGGCGCGCATCCAGTACGACCTCGACTACCTGCGCAACTGGTCGCTGTGGCTGGACTTGTGGATTATCCTGAAGACGGTGAAAGTGGTGCTGACCCGCGAAAACGCGCACTGAAATCAGAAGTTTCCCGGTTGCGATTTTGATGGGAATCAATTAATTGCATCTAAAGTGCCGTCATTTTTCGCTAACTCTGCAGTAAGTTCGCAAAAGTAAAAAAACGCTTAAACTCGCCTTAAAACTGGTGCGCACGATTAAACAGGTGTTTGCAGAGCCTCCAGGCCTGCGTAGAATCGTTGATGAGTTTGCAACTTGCCGCGTCCGCTTTCCAGCCATCCCATACCGATGAGCAGGGCACAAGAGGGAACAAGATGAAAAAAGCACTCGTTACGGGAGTTACCGGCCAGGACGGCTCCTACCTCGCCGAGCTCCTGCTCGAGAAGGGCTACGAGGTGCATGGCATCAAGCGCCGCGCTTCGCTGTTCAACACCGCCCGCATCGACCACATCTACCAGGACCCGCACGCCGACAACCCGCGTCTCATCCTGCATTACGGCGATTTGTCCGACACCTCGAACCTGACCCGCATCGTGCAGCAGGTCCAGCCCGACGAAATCTACAACCTCGGCGCCATGAGCCATGTGGCGGTCTCGTTCGAGTCCCCGGAATACACGGCCGACGTCGACGGCATCGGCACCCTGCGCCTGCTGGAGGCGATCCGCTTCCTGGGGCTGGAAAAAAAGACCCGCTTCTACCAGGCATCGACCTCCGAACTCTATGGCCTGGTGCAGGAAACGCCGCAGCGCGAAACCACGCCTTTCTATCCACGCAGCCCGTATGCGGTGGCCAAGCTCTACGCCTACTGGATCACCGTCAATTACCGCGAAGCCTATGGCATGTATGCCTGCAACGGCATCCTGTTCAACCACGAGTCCCCGCGCCGGGGCGAGACCTTTGTTACCCGCAAGATCACGCGCGCCCTCGCGAATATCGCCCAAGGGCTGGAGCAGCAGCTGTTCCTGGGCAACCTCGACGCCCTGCGCGACTGGGGCCATGCGCGCGACTACGTCCAGATGCAGTGGCTGATGCTGCAGCAAGATACGCCCGAAGACTTCGTGATCGCCACCGGCCGCCAGTATTCGGTGCGCGATTTCGTCGAGGTGGCGGCGCGCGAGCTCGGCATCACGATCGCCTGGCAGGGACAGGGTGTGGACGAGCGCGGGCTGGTGGCGTCCGTCGCGGGCGACCGCGCCCCGGGCGTGGCCGTGGGCCAGCCCATCGTCGCCGTCGACCCGAAGTATTTCCGTCCCACCGAGGTCGAGACCCTGCTGGGAGACCCGGGTCGTGCCCGCGAGCGCCTGGGCTGGGAACCCACCACGAGTTTCGAAGCAATGGTGCACGAGATGGTGGCGCACGACCTCGATACGGCGCGCCGCCACAAGCTGCTCGCATCGCATGGCTACAACGTTGCACTTTCAATGGAGTAAACGTGTTGAACAATCCGCAGCCCTCGCCGCAACAAAGCACCCAACCCGGCACGCCGCGCGTCTATGTCGCCGGTCACCGCGGCCTGGTCGGCTCGGCCATCGTGCGCGTCCTGCGCGCCCAGGGCCAGGCCGACATCGTCACCCGCCGCCACGACGAACTCGAGCTGACCGACCAGGCCCAGGTGCGCGAATTCTTCCGCAGCGAACGCATCGACCAGGTGTATCTCGCGGCGGCGAAAGTGGGCGGCATCCATGCCAACAATACCTATCCGGCGGAATTCATCTATGACAACATGATGGTGCAGGCCAATGTCGTCCATGAAGCCTGGCGCGCCGGCGTGCAAAAACTCCTGTTCCTCGGCTCCTCCTGCATCTATCCGCGCCTGGCGGCCCAGCCGATCCGCGAGGAATACCTCATGAACGGCATCCTGGAGCCGACCAACGAGCCCTATGCCATGGCCAAGATCGCCGGCATCAAGCTGTGCGAGAGCTATAACCGCCAGTACGGCACCGACTACCGCAGCGTGATGCCGACCAATCTGTATGGTCCCGGCGACAACTACCACCCCGAGAACAGCCATGTGATCCCGGCGCTGCTGCGCCGCTTCCACGAGGCCACCGTCGCCAATGCACCCGAAGTCGTGATCTGGGGCAGCGGCAAGCCCATGCGCGAATTCCTGTATGTGGACGACATGGCCGCGGCCAGCGTCTACGTGATGAACCTGGCGCACGAGGTGTACGCAGCCAACACCGACCCGATGCATTCGCACATCAACGTGGGCACCGGCCAGGACGTCACCATCGCCGAGCTGGCCCGGCTGGTGGGCGACACGGTCGGCTACCGCGGCCGCATCGTGTTCGACGCCGGCAAGCCTGACGGCACGCCGCGCAAGCTGCTCGACGTCTCCAAGCTGGCCGCGCTCGGCTGGCGCGCGTCCACGGCGCTGCCCGATGGCCTGCGCCGTGCCTACCGGGCCTTCCGCGCGGGGCAGCAGCGCGACGCCGTCCCGGCGCCGGCCCAGGAGCCGGAGCCTGCCCCGCAAGCTGTCGCTGCATGGATGCGTTCGCCGCCGGCGCGGCAGCAGAGTGTTAATTGAGGGTAACGAATAACAACAGACGGGCTGGCGCCCGTCACCAACGTCGAGGAAATTATCTTGAAAACCTTTCATCTTGCAAGCAAGCATCCATCCTTTTCCGCCCCGCGGCGCCTGCTGTCCACCGCCGCGCTGGTGCTGGCCGCGGCGAGCCTGGCCGGCTGCAGCAACGACAAGGCAAAAGAATCCAGGCCGGGCCAGGCCCTCGCCAGCGTCAACGGCGAAGAAATCACGGTGCTGCAGCTGAACGAGGAGATGCAGCGCGCCGGCGTGCCGGCGGCGCAGCAGGCGGTGGCCAGCAAGCAGATCCTGCAGGCGCTGGTCGACCGCGAGCTGCTCGAAGGCGAGGCGGCCAAGGAAAAGATCGACCGCGACCCGAAGGTGATGCAGGCCATCGAGCGCGCCCGTTCCTTGATCATCGCCCAGGCCTATATGCAGAAACGCCTGGGTGAACCGGTGCGCCCGACCCCGGCCGAGGTGGAAGACTATTTCAACAAGAATCCGCAATTCTTCGCCAACCGCAAGCAGTTCGCCATGAACGAACTGATCATCCCCGCCGCCGACCTGACCCCGGAAGTGCGCGCCGCCGCCGACAGTGCCAAGTCGCTGGAAGAAGTCGCGGTCTTCCTCGACGCCCGCAATATCAAATATGGCCGTGCCCAGGTCACCCGCAGCACCGCCGACCTCAATCCCCAGCTCTCCGGCAAGCTGCTGGCCATGCCCAAGGGCCAGCTGTTCGTGGTCAAGGAAGGCGACCGCGCGATGCTGATCTCGATCGCCGAAGTGCGCGACGCGCCGGTCACCCTGGCCGTGGCGGCCCCGCAGATTGGCCAATACCTGATGAACAGGAAAAACAAGGAACTGGCCGCCGCCGAGATCCAGCGCCTGCGCGGCACCGCCAAGATCGATTACCTGAACAAGGAATACGCCCCGGGCGTCGCTACGCCGAGCGCCACCACGCCGGGTGCGACCGTCCCGGCGACCGCCCCCGCGGCCGGCGCGCCGGCCGCGCCTGCCGTGGCGCCGGATGCGGCCGCCGTTGCCGGCCAGAATTCGGTCGCGCCGGCGCCCGAGGCCGCGGGCACCGACAAGGCCGCGCTCGACCGTGGCGTGGCCGGCCTCAAGTAGTCGCATACCCAACCGTCTGATAACCCGGAACTAAAGGAGCAATCATGAAACGATTCATCAAGTGGATGATGGCCACGGCGCTCGTACTGACCATGGGAATCGCCGGCGCGGCCGAAGTCCTGCTGGGGCCTGGCGACGTGGTCAAGCTGTCCGTCTACGGCAGCCCCGACCTCTCGATCGAGACCCGCGTCAGCGAAACCGGCAATATCACTTTCCCGTTGCTGGGACAGGTGGCCGTGGGCGGCCTGCCGGTGGCGGCGGCCGAGAAGAAGATCGGCGACCTGCTCGAGAAGGGCGGCTACCTCAAGAAGGCCCAGGTCAACATGCTGGTGACCACGCTGGCCAGCCAGCAGGTCTCGGTGCTGGGCTACGTCAATCGTCCCGGCCGCTATGCGGTGGATGGGCGCCGCAAGGTGCTCGACCTGCTGGCCATGGCAGGGGGCATGCACGGGGACGGCGGCGACATCATCAACCTGGTGCGTACCCGCAACGGCGCTACCACGCGCGACACCATCGACGTCATCGAGATGGTGCGCTCGGGCGAGCTGAACAAGGACTACGAAGTGGCCGGCGGCGACATCATCTATGTCGAGCGCGCCCCGCGTGCCTATGTCACGGGCGAAGTGTCCCGCCCGGGCCCGTTCCGCTTGGAGCGCGGCATGACCGTCCAGCAGGCCGTCTCGGCCGGTGGCGGCCTGAGCCTGCGCGGCAGCAATAACGGCATGAAGATCACCCGCAAGGATGCCAGCGGGAACCCGGTGACGATCAATGTCAAGGCCAGCGATCCGGTTCAAGTCGACGATGTCATCATCGTTCGCGAGAGTTGGTTTTAAAAGCTCGCTTGGACTGGCGTCGGAGAATGACGAGATCGTAGGGTGGGCGGGTTTCCCGCCCGCGCGGTGATCGTTGCAAGATGAACCGGCGAACGGGCTGCAGTACCGTAATTTGAACGCGCGGGCAAGGAACTTGCCCACCCTACGAGTAAGCAACGGCTCGCAATGACTGCCCGTCAGGGTCGAGCTAGTCGTGTTTTGTCCACCCCCGCTGCAAGGCAACTGATGCAAAGGTAAGGCCATGAACGTTCATCAATTCCTGCTGATTCTTCTTGCCAGGAAGAAGATCATCCTGTCGACGCTGCTGGTGACGGTCTTGCTGGCGCTGGGCTGGAGCCTGGTGCAGCAGAAGACCTACAAGGCGACCGCATCCGTACTGCTGAACTACAAGGGGGTGGACCCGGTGAGCGGCCTGACCATGCCGGGCAACCTGATGCCGGGCTATATGGCGACCCAGATCGACATCATCAGCAGCAAGAATGTGGCGCTGCGGGTGGTCGATTCGCTGCGCCTGGCGTCGAGCCCGGCGGTGCAGGCCCAATGGCGCGAAGCCAGCGAAGGCAAGGGCTCGGTGCGCGACTGGCTGGCCGAACTACTGCTGAAGAAGCTCGAGATCCTGCCGTCGCGCGAATCGAGCGTGGTCGAGATCAGCTTCAAGGGCGCCGACCCGGCCTTTGCCGCGGCGGTCGCCAATGCCTTTGCCGACGAGTACCAGAAGATCAGCGTCCAGCTCAAGACCGAGCCGGCCAAGAAAGCCTCGTCCTATTTCAACGAACAGACCAAGCAGCTGCGCGACAACGTCGAGGCGGCCCAGGCGCGCCTGTCGAAATACCAGCAGGAGAAGGGTATCGTCAGCCTCGACAACAACCGGGTCGACGTCGAGCTCTCGCGCCTGAACGACCTGTCGGCCCAGCTGGTCGCTGCGCAAACCCAGGCGATGGAAGCGAACTCGCGCGAGCAGAACGCCAATGGCCTGGGCTCGGCCGACGTCGCCAACAACGCCCTGATCCAGAACCTGCGCGTGAGCCTGGCCAGCGGCGAAGCCAAGCTGGCCGAAGCGGCCTCGCGCTATGGCCGCAACCACCCGGTCTACCAGTCGGCCAGCGCCGAGGTCGGCAAGATGCGCTCGGAACTCAATGCCGCGGTGGGCAGCGTCACCCGCAGCGTCGGCTCCAACGCCCAGGTGTATCGCCAGCGCGAAGCCCAGCTGCGCGCCGAGCTGGCAGCGCAAAAGACCCGCGTGCTCGAGCTCAACCGTACCCGCGACGAGCTCGGCGTGATGCTGAAAGACCTCGACAGCGCCCAACGCGCCTTCGATTCGGCCAGCCAGCGCTTCTCGCAGACCCGCATCGAGGCCCAGTCCGAGCAATCCGACATCTCGATCCTGAACCCGGCGGTGGCGCCGACCGATCCGTCCGGCCCGCGCGTGCTGCTCAATACCCTGGTCTCGATCCTGCTGGGCACCATCCTGGGCGTCGGCCTGGCCCTGTTGCTCGAACTATTGAACCGCCCGGTGCGTTCCAGCAGCGACATGAAGGACATGCTGGGCATCCCGGTGCTGGGCACCATCGAATGGCGTGGGTCGCGCCCCCGCGGCGGCGGCATCCGCGCCCTGATGGCACCGCGCCGCCTGCTGCGCCTGAACTGAGGTCTGCCAGGTCAAGTCAAAAGAGGACTCTGAGGAATGACGATGAATTCATCCGTGCTATCCGCCTTGCCGCTGGACCCCGCCGCCGACTCGAGCATGGGCGCGCTGCTGCTCGACTCGGGCAAGCTCACGCCCGAAAACGCCGAGCGCGTGCTGCGCATGCAGAAAGATCTCGGGATCCGCTTCGGCGAAGCCGCCGTGCGCCTCGGGCTGGTGAGCGAGGAAGACATCCAGCAGGTGCTGGCGCGCCAGTTCTCCTATCCCTATCTGCAGAAAGGGCAGGCCAACCTCTCGCCCAAGCTGGTGGCCGCCTACGAGCCGTTCTCGCCGCAGGTCGAGGCGCTGCGTGCGATCCGCAGCCAGCTGATGCTGCGCTGGTTCGCGCGTGGGCGCCGCTCGCTGGCGATTGCCGGCGTGACCCCGGAAGACGGCTCCAGCCTGTTCGCCGCAAACCTGGCGGTGGTGTTCTCCCAGCTCGGCGAGCAGACGCTGCTGGTGGACGCCAATTTGCGCAGCCCGCGCCAGCAAGAAATGTTCGGCGTCAAGCCACGCCAGGGCCTGTCCGACCTGCTGGCCGGGCGCGCCGACCTCGACATCATTCAGCGCGTCCCCGCCTTTGTCGATTTGTCCCTGATGCCCGCCGGAACCCTGCCGCCCAATCCGCAAGAGCTGCTGGCGCGCGAAGGCTTCCGCAACCTGAACACCCAGCTGGAATCGCGCTACGACGTGGTCCTGTACGACCTGCCGCCGTTCGCGGCCGGGGCCGACGCGCTGGCGGTGGCCGGACGCGCCGGCGGCGTGCTGCTGGTGGCCTGCAAGCACCGCACCCGCGTGGCCAGCATCAGCCGCATGGCCGAGCAGATGGCCGAATCCGGCGCGGAAGTCGTCGGTTCCGTGGTGGTGGAGTTCTGAGATGGCCACGGCGACCCCGCGCGAAGCGGCAGCCCGGCCGGCGCCTGGGCTTGCCGGCAGCCTGCGCGCAGCCTTGCCCGAATGGTGGCCGGTGCTGGCCGGGCTGGCGGCGCTGTTCATTCCCACCTTCTACCGGCTGTTCACCGGCGCCTGGGTCGGCGAGGAGCAAGGGCATGGCCCGATCATCTTCTTCCTGGCCATCTGGCTGATCTGGCGCAAGTGGCCTGAGGCGATGGCGGTGGCCGATCCGGCGCGCCCGAGCTGGATCGGGTGGCCGGTGCTGGCCGTCGGCCTGATGATCCACCTGCTGGGCCGCTCGCAGAACATCCTCATGTTCGAGGTCGGCTCGATCATCATGGCGATGGCCGCCGTCGTGCTGCTGAAATTCGGTGGCAAGACGCTGCGCCTGCTGTGGTTCCCCTTCTTCTTCATGCTGTTCATGGTGCCGCTGCCGGGCGAACTGGTGGCCGCCGTGACCATGCCCATGAAGATGGCCGTGTCCTGGGCCACCGAGGCCATCCTGTTCGGCCTGGGCTACCCGATCTCGCGCTCCGGCGTGGTGCTGCAGATCGGCCAGTACCAGCTGCTGGTGGCGGACGCCTGCGCCGGACTGCAGACCCTGCTGACCCTGGAAGCACTCGGGCTGTTCTACCTGAACCTGATGCGCCATCCCTCGGCCTTCCGCAACATCGGGCTGGCGATCCTGATCATCCCGATCTCGTTCTTGGCCAACGTGATCCGCGTGATTACCTTAACCCTGATTACCTATTATTTCGGCGACGCGGCAGGGCAGGGTTTCCTGCATGGCTTTGCCGGCATGGTGCTGTTCGTCACGGCGCTGCTGCTGATCCTGGCGGTCGATTCGAGCCTGCAGTGGTGGATCAAGCGCCGTGAAACGCATGGCGGCGGCGGGGATGGCCCGGGCAGTTCGACGCGCATGCCTGCCATGAAGGAGGCCACATGAACCGCCGTTTCGCCATCAGCCTGGTGCTCGGCGCGGCCATGGCCGGCACCTCGGCCCTGACCGTGGCCCTCACGCCCAAGGCGCGCATCCTGCAGGCCCACGAGCGCTTCAGCCTGGAACAAATGATACCCACCCGCTTCGGCGACTGGACCATCGACCCCTCGGTGGTGCCGCTGGCCCCGGATCCGGACCAGCAGGGCATGCTGGAAAAAATCTACGACCAGACCCTGTCGCGCACCTATGTCAACCGCCAGGGACAGCGCGTGATGCTGTCGATCGCCTATGGCGGCGACCAGAGCAAGTCGCTGCAGCTGCACCTGCCCGAGGTCTGCTACGTGGCCCAGGGCTTCCAGATGCTCAAGCAGGGCGACGGTGCGCTGCCGACCCGCTTCGGCCAGGTGCCGGTCAAGCGCCTGGTGGCGCGCCTGCACGAGCGCAACGAGCCGATCACCTACTGGATCACGATCGGCGAACACGCCACCAAGGCCGGCCTGCAGCAAAAGCTCCGCAAGCTCGCCTACGGCCTGTCGGGCGAAGTCCCGGACGGCATGCTGGTGCGCGTCTCGACCATCCAGGCCGACGACAACCAGGCCTATCGGGTGCAGGACCGCTTCGTGACCGAGATGCTGGGCGTGATGGCGCCGCGCGACCGTACCCGCCTGGTCGGCGCCGGCCCGGCCTAGGGTTGAGGCAAGGCCGAGGGCGCGCCATGAACGAGATCCTCCCCTATATCTATTATTCGCTGCCCTGGGCCTTCGTGCTCCTGCTCTCGGTGGCGACCGTCGCGGGGATCGGTATCGGGCTGGTGTGGCCGCGCTTTTTGGTCTATCCCTACCTGGCCGTCTATTTTTGCTTTAATTCCACAAGCTACGGCAGCCTGGCCGTGTTCGCCACCAGCGCCATCTACAGCCGCGGATCGGGCCTGCTGTTCTTCGGCCTGGTGCTGTGGTACGTCCTCGGCGCCTGGGCCTGCGCCCGCGTTGCCGCCAGCTTCCAGCGCTACCCGGCGCCGGAATGCAACCTGCGGCCCTGGTTCGCGGCCTGGTTCGTGCTGCTGGCGGTTCACGCCGGCGTGGGCATGGTGTCCGGGGTGACGCTGCGCGAGGCGCTGTCGCCGCAAGGCTTCTCGAACATCATCTGGATGGCGCCGCTGATCTCGCTCATCCTGCTGTCCTTCCGCACCCGCGAGCACGTGCAGGAACTGAGCCATTTCATCCTGCTCGTCGGCCTCGGGCGCGCCCTGTTCGGGCTGGTGCGCTGGGCGGGCTTCGGGGGCGACCCGAACAATGTTTACGCGAACATGAACGCGATCAAGATTCGCCTGACCTTCTTCGACATCAACGACAGCCTGGTGTGCACGGTTGCGTTTGCGATTGCCGCGGTCCACCTGTTCCAGGCCCACAAGACGGACCGCCCGGCCTTCTGGCGCGGCATCGAGTGGATGACCCTGGTGTCGACCGCGCTGTGCATCGTGCTGTCCTACCGCCGCAGCGCCTGGATCGGCTTCGTGCTGGCCTTCCTGGTCATCATGATGCGTTTCCCGGTCAGGCGCCGCATGAAGCTCATGACTGCCGGCCTCCCGGTCGTGGGCGCGGCGCTTGCCTATGTCGGGATGCAGCGCATGACCCAGACCAAGGGCGCGGCCGGCGGGCTGTCCAGCCTGGTCTACGACATGCAGTCGCGCCGCTTCGGGCGCGAGAGCGAGCGGGTGATGGAACTCAAGTTCGCCCTGGCCGACTTCCTGTCGCAGCCGATCACCGGCATCGGTTCCTGGGGCCGCTACACCGGCTACCAGTACATCTCATGGCAGAACAACGCTGACGGCGGCCTGTTCCTGCACAGCGGCGTGCTGCACATCGCCCTCAAGAGCGGCCTGGTGGGCACCGCGCTGCTGCTGGGCACCATCATCGCTTTTGTCCTGTTCGCGCGCCGCGCACTCAAGCAGCTGCCGCCCGAATTGCTCGGCGTCGGCACGGCCGGCGTGGCCGGCATCGCCTTCATGATTCCCGACCTCCTGATCGGCACGCCCTTCCCGCAGGTGCGCACCACCCAGATGCTGGCCTTCTGCCTGGCCTTGCCCTACCTGGCGATGGCGGTGAGCAAGACGGTGCCGAGTGCGCACCCGGCGCGCCAGCCCTCCGTGCCGCGGCCGCACCTGGTGCCCGCCTGATGAGCGCGAACCTGTCCCTCAACCTGGTGCGCAACGCCTGGTCGAACCTGCTCGGCGCGGCGATTCCCGCGCTGGTCATGCTGGCGACCGTGCCGCTGGTGGTGAAGGGACTGGGCGAATCGGGCTATGGCGTGTATTCGCTGGTGACGGCCATCGTCGGCTATTTCGCGGTGATCGACATCAACGTTACCGCGGGCTCGGTCAAGTACATCGCCGAACACCATGCGCGCGCCGACCAGGACAAGGTCGTCGAGACCATGTCCTTCGGCCTGGCGGTGTACGCGCTGATCGGCCTGCTCGGGGCCCTCGGCCTGTTCGTCGGAGCAGGGTGGTTCATCACGGGCGTGTTCTCGGTGCCGGCCTCCCTGGTGCCCGAAGCGATCGCCACCTTGAAACTGGCCGCGCTCGGCTTCCTGCTCGGCCAGGTCCAGGTCTACCTGAACAGCGTGCCGCAATCGCTGATGCGCTACGACATCTCGGCGCGGGTCGAGATGGTGTTCGGCAGCCTGGTGCCGCTGGCCACCGTCGCCGTGCTGCTGCTTGGCTACGGCCTGTTCGAGGTGGTGCTGCTGCGGGTGGTGGCGAGCAGCGTGCATTGCCTGGTCCTGTGGCGCGCGATCCTGCGCCTGGTGCCGGACTTTCGCTGGCGCTGGCCGCGGACGCGCATCCGCAACGAGTTGCTGGGCTTTTCGGCCTATTCATTTTTATCGCGCTTTGCCACGCTGTCCTACGTGCATGCGGACAAGCTGATCATCGGCGCGCTGGTGGGTGTCACGGGCCTGGCTTATTTCACGGTGGCGGCGACCCTGGCCAACCGGGTGCTGGGCCTGAGCTTTCGCCTGTCCGGCGTGCTGTTCCCGGCCGCCAGCGCCCTGGCCGCAGCCGGCGAGCTGGCGCGCCTCGACCGTCTTTATTTAAAAGCCACGCGCTACGTGGCCTTCCTGAACGCCGCGGTCCTGGTGCTGGTGGCGGTATTCGCCCACCAGATCCTGCGCTACTGGATGAACGAGGAGTTCGCGCGCCATGGCGCCCTGGTGCTGGCCGTGATGGCGCTGGCCCAGTTCGTCGATTCGCTCACCAGCCTGCCGTCGCTGGTGAACGACGGCATGGGCCACCCGCGCATCTCCGGCCTGTTCGCCGTCGCCAGGGCCCTGGCCGGCCTGGGCATCGTGTATGTGGGCGTGGCCGGCTGGGGCATCGATGGCGCCGCCTGGGGACACCTGGCAGGCTCGCTGCTGTTTACCTGCGCCTTCCTGGCCTACGTGCACGGGCGCACCGTGCCGACCCGGCTCGCCCGGTTGCTGGCGCGGGGCTATGCGCCCGGCCTGCTGGGGGTGGCGCTCGTCGCCGTGGCCGCCACCACGGCCGAGCAGCTGTCCGACGGCGGGGCCTGGGATTTCGCGCTCATTCTCGGCCTCACCGCGCTGCTGCTGGGCGTGCACGGCCTGCTGTTCGTGCTCGAGCGCGACGACCGGCTGCTCGCCTGGGCGCGCCTGAAGACCTGCTGGGCGGCGGGGAGCTGAATGAAGATCCTCATGGTGTCCGAAGACTTGCCGGGCGAGCAGCTCGGCGGCCTGGCCAGGCACGTCGTCACCCTGTCGAACGCCTTGCTGGAAGCGGGGCACGAGGTCGACATCATGGGCCGCTCGGACCGGGCCCACGCCGACAGCGCGGCCGAGATCGGATTCCATGGGCGCTTCATTCCCGGTTTCGATTTCCGCCGGGTCGGCTGGAAGGAAACCCAGCTGGGCTTCTTCAACCCGGCCAAGCGGCCCTGGTTCGCGGCCAAGGTGGCGCGCGCGTTCGCCAGCCACGCGCGCGGGTACGACGTGGTGCATTACCACGGCCACCTGCCGATGATCGGCCTGTACGTCGACCCGGCCCTCAATTTCGTCCAGACCCGCCACGACCAGGGCAGCGAATGCGTGATCCACCTGCGCTTCAAGGAAGGCGCCGTGTGCATGGAAACCGCCAGCCGCGCCTGCGCGGGCTGCGCCCACCCGGCGCCGGGCGCATTGCGCCGCGCGCTCTCCGGCCATGCGGTCGCGCGCTACCGGGGCGAGACCGCGCGCGCCTTTGCGCGCCACAAGACCATCTTCGTGTCGGATTTTTTGCGGCGCCAGTTCCTGCGCACGCTGCCCGATGCCGACCTGTCGCGCTCGCGCGTGATCCACAATTTCATCCACTACCGCAAGCTCGCCGCGCTGGCCGGCAGCGCCGCCGCGCCGCGTCCGGGCCAGGTGCTGGTGGCCGGGCGCATCGACACCGGCAAGGGTTTCGGCGAATTCCTGGCCGCCGCGCGCGGGCGCCTGCCGCCCGATGCGCAGGTACTGGTCGTCGGCGACGGCCCGCTGCGCGCGCAGCTGGAGGCGGAGTACGCGAGCGGGCAGGTGCGCTTCCTCGGCTGGCAGCCGAACGCCGAGGTGGTGGCGCTGGCAGCCGGCAGCCATGCCTGCGTGGTGCCTTCGGTGTGGGAAGAACCCTGCGGCACCACCATCCTCGAAGCGCTGGCCCTGGGGCGTCCCTGCCTGGCGCTGGCGCGCGGCGGCAATCCCGAGTTGTCCGTCTACGAATCCTTTCCCGGCCAGCTGCGCCTTGCCGGCTCGATGATCGAGCTGGTGACGCAGCTGCTTGATACCCTGGCGCAGCCGGCAGCAAAGCGGTCCTTGCCGGCCAGCGCCGGGATGGACGTTTCTCAGGCCCTACCCACCATCTTGGAGTTCTATGCCGAATAAGCCTAGCTTTTCGATCGTCACCTGCACCTGGAACAGCGCCGCCACCCTGGCCGACACCCTGGCCTCGGTGCAGTCGCAGACCTGCCAGGACTTCGAGCATATTTTCGTGGACGGCGGCTCGACGGACGCCACCCTGGACATGATTGCCGCCTATCCCGGCAACAAGCGCGTGCTGCGCGACGTTGGCGGCGGCATCAGCCGCGCCATGAACCAGGGCATCGAGGCGGCCAGCGGCGAGATCATCGCCCACCTGCACTCGGACGACTATTACAAGGATCCCGAGGTGCTGGCCACCGTCAAGCGCACCTTCGAGCAGGCGACCCTGGCCGGTAAACCAGTGGACTGGGTGTACGGGAACATCCAGATCCTGAAAGACGGCAAGATGGTGCCGCCCTACGCCATGCCGGCGTTCTCCTACCGCGCCTTCGTGTCCGGCCGCAGTTCGATCCCGCATCCGGCCGTGTTCGTGCGCAAGTCCGCGTTCGAGCGGGTGGGCATGTTCGACGAAACGCTCAAGTACGCCATGGACATCGACCTGTGGCTGCGCCTGGGCGCCACCGCGCAGCCGGCCATGATCGACCAGCCGCTGACGGTGTTCCGCGACCATGCCGGCAGCGTGTCATCCAGCAACCGGCTCAAGGCGCGCCAGGAAGAGTTCAACGTGCGCCGCCGCCACATGGACAAGGCGCCGCTGGCCTTCGGTATTTACTGCCTGCGCTATCTGAAACGCCTGCGCGGGCTGCAGGAGGGCCAGGCCCTGCCGAGCCCTTAGCAATCCGACAGCATTGCGCTTTTGTCTTTGCAGGCCGGTCATGACCGTTAAAAGCCTGCAAATATTGTTCGGTAAAAGTTGAATTTTTGTCGTGGGATTTCTGCAAAGCAACGAAAAAATCTGTGTTTTCTTTGGGGAATTTGCCTGTGTTCAACTTACTTTGGGATACTATAAATCCCACAAGTAAGCCGCTGCAGCTAACAACAGGCAAGCGTTCCCAAGCCCACCGGCACTGCCGGCGCGGCGCAAGAATTTCAGATATTTTTCTCGGAGTACCCACAATGCAATTTCATCGGAAGAGCCTCGTCTGGGCCGCTGCATTCGCCTCGCTGTTCGCGAGCGTCACCGCCCGCGCCGACTGGGTCCAGTCGAACGATCCACTGGTCATCCAGGCCAAGCCCGAGATGAACCAGGTGCAGGCCCAGAATCCGCCGGGCTTTACCTGGTCGCGCCACGCCACCGGCCCGGCCAGCTACGAGCTCGAAATCACCCCGGTCGGGGGTACGCCAACCAAGGTCGTGGTCGAGCGCAACTGGCATTTGCCGACCAAGGCGATGGCCCTGGGTAACTACACCTGGCGCGTGCGTCCGGTCGGCACCAGCGACTGGTCCAACCCGCGCACCTTCTCGATCACCAGCAAGTCGACGGTGTTCGAAGTGCAAGACAACGCCACCGTGCGCAACCGCATCCTGTCCAAGGCCCGCCCGCGTTCGCTGCCGGCCTCGGTGACCCCGTTCTCGACCTGGAGCACGGCCAAGAAGACCGACCTGGAGTCTTACCTGAGCCGCCTCGGCAATGAAGTCAAGGCCCAGATCACGGCCGTGCCCGCGTTGTCGGACTCGCGCTGGTCGATCGTGATCACCAGCCCGCTGACCGCCGCCATGGCGGCCCAGCAGACCGACGTGCGCCAGCGCATCAACGAAGCGACCCGCCAGCTGGAAGCGGCGGCGCTGATGTACCGCATCAAGGGCGAGTCGATCTATTTGACCGAAGCGCTCAAGCGCGGCGACGAACTGGCTGCCCTCGACCCGAACGGCCCGACCAGCTATGTCAACCAGGACCAGGCCACGCGCCAGATCGCCTGGGGCCTGATCAAGGGCATCGACTCGCTGGCCGGCGCGCTGGACGCGACCCGCAAGGCGCGCTGGCTGGCCTCGGTCAAGACCCGCACCACCGTCATGTATGACAACCTGGCCGGCGACAATGGCCGCCTGGACCAGTTCCCCTTCGACTCGCACGGCAATACCAGCCTGGTGTTCCTGGTCCTGATTTCGAGCCTGTCGCTGGGCGACATCCCGGACGCCCAGAAGTGGTTCGACTTCTCGTTCCGCGCCTATGCGCTCAGCCCGAACCCATGGAGCGGCCCGGAAGGCGGCTACGCCAATGGCACCGCCTACGCCGAATACTCGGCCGCCTACCTGCTGGCGCTGTGGGACCCGCTCTCGCACGCCAGCGGCGTGAACTTCTTCGGCAAGCCATGGACGCTCGGCTTCCTCGACTTCGCGATGGAATTCATTCCGCCGGGTTCGCGCGTGCACGCCTTCGGCGACGCATCGGAAACCAAACCGGATGCCCGCGTGTTCCGCGCTTTTGCTTCGCGCATGTGGTCCCCGCGCGCCGCCTGGTTCGTGAAGAACACCACCGGCATGGAAGACGCGATGTCGCTGCTGTCGGCCCAGTATCCGCTGCCGGTGAAGGACACCACGGTCTACCAGGCGCCGTCGAACTCGGCCTATTACCCGAGCATCGGCTGGGTGGCGATGCACAGCGACCTGGCCTCGACCCTGCGCATCTCGACCTTCTTCAAGTCCAGCCCCTACGGCTCGTTCAACCACAGCCACGGCGACCAGAACGGCCTGCTGCTGTCGAGCGCCGGCCAGCCGCTGCTGGTCAAGGCCGGCTGGTATGACTGGTATGGTTCGCCTTACTGGAGCGACTGGTATCACCAGACCCGCTCGCAGAACGCGATCACCTTCGACGGCGGCAAGGGCCAGCTGGTGAACGGCTACCGCGAGCAGCTGCAGCGCAACGGCAAGATCACCGCCTTCACCGCCCAGCCGACCTACGACTACACGGAAGGCGACGCGACCCCGGCCTACGGTGGCCAGCTGACCATGGCCAAGCGCCAGGTCTGGCATCTGCGCGGCGCCGGCAACGCGGTGCTGGTGCGCGACCGCCTGTCGAGCACCGTGGCCCGCACCTACGAGTGGAACATGCACACCCCGGCCATCATGGCGATCGAAAATCCCTTGAACGTCAAGGTGGCGGCCGGCACCCAGACCCTGTGCGTGCGTTCGCTGAACACGGCGGCGACCTTCGCCAAGTGGATCGGCCCGGGCGCCAAGACCAACGTGGTGGAAGACCACGGCGCCTTCTACCTCAAGGGCGAGGCCAACGCGACAGCCGAGTTCATCGTGCTGCTCGACGTCGGCTGCAAGAAACCGGCGGTGACCATGGGCAGCGCGGGTTCGGTGCGCACCATTACGGTGGATGGCCAGACGGTGACGCTGAACTAGGACGCCGTACCGGGCGCGTCCCGTCAGCCAGGGAAAAACCCGCAGCACGCGCTGCGGGTTTTTTTTATGCTACTGGTCCAGCGGGATCGCGATCCCGATCACGCGGAACTGCGCCGGGAACATGCCGCGCAAGGTCGCCTTGCCGGTTGGCAGGTCAATGCCGAACAGGCTGCTCTTGCCGTCCGCGCCGGCCAGCGAGGCCAGGGCACGTAGCTCGACCGTCACCCCATTGCGCACGCTGCTGTAGATGTCGAAGCCGGTTTCGGCGGCTACGTCCAGGCCCAGCTTGCCGGTCGCGGCCAGGGTGCCGTCGTTCGGGGGCGACTGCAGGGCGACCTGGTCCAGCATGGTGTCGAGCGCGTACAGGGTGGTCGCTGTCGTGGCGGACAAGTCGTTATTGGTATACGCCGAGCCGGTTACCATGACCGCGTTCGGGCCGACGGCATTGACCGGCGTCGCGGGCGGGTAGTCCAGCGGATCGTCGGCCAGCGTGACGCCGCCGGTGTTGATGTTGTGGCGCAGGTTCTGCCCGGTATCGCTGACGATGCGCAGGCGGTCGGCGGCAGGATTGAAGTCGACGCCGAACGAGGTCCCATCGAGGGCAACCGTCAGCGTGCTGACGCGGGTTGCCACGGCGGTGCCGGGATCGATCCGGTACACGCCACCACTGCGGCTGACGCCATACAGGCCGCCGTCCTGGACGCGGTAGTCGATCCCCACCAGCACGTCACCATTCATCAGGCCAGTGACCGTGCCGATCGCGCGGGCATGTTCCGGATGCTTTTCGCGGAAACAGACGAGTTGCATGTCGGCGGTCAGTCCGACCACCGCGAGCGGACCGCCGCCGCGCTTGTCGTTCAGGCAGGCGGGGCGGGCTTTTTCGGAAGGGGCCTTGTCGGCCGACACGGCCGGGATTGCCGGCAGGGCGGCAAGGGCGCAGGCAAGCGCCAGGATAACTGGTTTTCTCACGGTGACTCTCCTCGACACGCCGCTCGATTGTTGGCGAAGCGGCTTTGGTTTCAGTGAAACGCGTGGTGCATTGCCCCAACATGAACTTGGTTGGCGGCAATACGGAATCCGGCTCGCCATCGAACCGGTCTCTACTCTACGCGCGGCGCGGGGCGCCGGATGCAGACAATGGAAAATATTTTTTCGACAACGCGGGAGGCGGGGCCGAACGCCTTTTGTTAGCGCTGATGTGCTGAACCGCATATTCAGGCCGCGCAACTGAAACGTGCACGCCGGTTGCTGGGCTAGAATCGGCTGGCCTGTCCTGACGGAATGAGCTCCGCATGCGCACACCGCTGTCGATCGCCTACATCATCCGCGACCCCTTGCCGCCGGCCCGCGCCGACGTGCTGACCCTGTTCGGGGAAGAGATGCCGCGCTACGGCGTGCACAGCGAGATCGTCGGCCAGGCCGGCGGCGACCGGCCTGCGGCGCCCTGGGCGGCCGGCGGCATGCACGCGGTCGGCAGCCTGCGCTCGCGCTTCGCCAGCGTGCTCTCGCCGCTATGGGACTTGCGCGGCCTGCTGCAGGCGGCGCGCCGCGTGCGCCCCGATTGCATTCAGGTGCGCGACAAGATCGCCTCCGGCCTGCTGGGCCGCATCGCGGCAGCAATGCTGGATGTCCCTTTTGTGTACTGGATGTCCTTCCCGATCGTGGAAGGCTTCGAGGTGCGGCGCGATGAGATTGGCCAGCGCAGGCGGGGCCTGGCCTGGTTCGCGCATGCGGTGCGCGCCCGCGCCTCGCGCTTCGTGATCTACCGGCTGGTGCTGCCGGGCGCGCGCCACATCTTCGTGCAGAGCGAGGCCATGGCGGCCTGGCTGGCGGCCCAGGGTTTTGAGCGCGCCCGCATGACGGCGGTGCCGATGGGCGTGGACGCAAGCATGTTCGACCGCGCCACGGTCGAGCCGAGCACCGACCCGCGACTGGCGGGCCGGCGCGTGATCATCTACCTGGGGCGCATCGCCCAATCGCGCGATTCCGGCTTCCTGCTCGAGGTCGCTGCCGAACTCAAGCGCGAAGTCCCCGATATCCTGCTGGTGATCGCCGGGGACGCCGCTTCCAGCGACGAAATGGCCTGGATGCGCGCCGAGATCGCGCGCCGCGGCGTGCAGGAGCACGTGCTGCTGACCGGCTGGCTGCCCCAGCGCGCCGCGCTCGGCTATGCGGTGCGGGCCGAGGTCGGGCTGTCGCCGATCCCGCGCGGCACCCTGTTCGACGTCTCTTCGCCCACCAAGCTGGTCGAATACCTGGCGCTGGGCATTCCCAGCGTCGCCAACGACATTCCCGACCAGCAGCTCGTCATCGAGCAGAGCGGGGCAGGGCTGTGCGTGCCGATGCAGGCGGCGCCGTTCGCCGCCGCCGTACGGCGCCTGCTGGATGACCCGGAACTGTCCGCAACCCTGGCCCAACGTGGTCCGCCTTACGTCCGGCGCCACCGGACCTATGCTATTCTCGGCCGAACAGTTGCAGAAACGTACACAAAAATCCTGCCCGAGAGGAAATAAGGCTGTCCTCATTGTGTTATGCGCATGACATTGAATCGTGCGCTTCCCGGAGACAACACTGTTGTATTATCCAAAACAATTTCTATTTTGCAAACTCCACACGGCAGGTTGGAGGGCATGAAGCGGGCGCCGCGGGTGTTGATGCTCGGCACCGAGCCCGGCGGGCGAGGCGGTGTCGCCACCGTGGTCTCGCTCCTGCGCCAAAGCGGCCTGTTCGAGCGCGAAGGCGTGGTCTACGTGCCGACCCATGCGGAAGGTTCGCGCCTGGCCAAGGCCGGCACTGCACTGACAGGCCTGCTGCGCACGCTGGCCTGCCTGGCGCGCGCGCCAGGGCAACGCCCGCAAGTGATGCACGTGCACGCCGCCTCGAAGGGCAGCTTCGTGCGCAAGTCGGTGCTGCTGGCGCTGGGCCGCGCGGCAGGGTGCAATACCGTGTTCCACCTGCATGGCGCCTGTTTCGATGATTTTATTGCGGGCTCCAGGCCCCTGATGCGGCGCTGGATTCGCCACACGCTGGAACATAGTTCGGTCGTGATTGCGCTGTCGACGCGCTGGGCCGGCTTCCTGCGCGAGTTCGCGCCCGGCGCCCGGGTGGTGGTGGTCCCGAATTCGGTGCCCTTGCCGCGACTCGCGGCGGCGCCGTCCGAGCCGGGACGCATCCTCTTCCTCGGCCAGGTCGAGCCGCGCAAGGGGATTTTCGAGCTGGTCGAGGCAGTGGCCCTGCTGCGCGAGCGCTTCCCGCGGATCGAGCTGGCGGTCGGCGGGCAGGGCGCATTGCCGGAACTGCGGCGCCGCGCCCAGGAGCTGAACGTGGCCGACCGGGTGACCGAACTGGGCTGGATAGACGCCGCGCAAAAGGCCGATGAACTGGCGCGCGCGTCGATCTTCTGCCTGCCTTCGCATGCCGAGGGTTTGCCGATGGCGATGCTGGAGGCCATGGCGGCCGGCAAGGCGATCGTGGTGACTGGCGTGGGCGGCATTCCGGACGCGGTGCGCGATGGCGAGAACGGCATCCTGGTGCCGCCGGGTGACGTGAAGGCGCTGGCGGCGGCCTTGGGGCGCCTGCTGGGAGATGAAGGGGAGAGGCGGCGCCTGGGAGAGCGGGCGCGCGCCACCATACAAGAACAATTCGAGTCCGGCGTGGTGATCGGACGGATAGCCGCAGTCTACGAACAACTTCGCGCCACGAGCGCGAGCCGGGGAGATCGATGAACGCAACACTGAGGATAGGGTGGCTGGTCAACCGGCTGCGCTGCATGTCGGCGGCGGAACTGGGCTACCGGATGCGCCAGGCGGCTTCAACCCGCATGGGGCGGCGCCTGGCCGGCCGCACGGCGCCCGCGCCGCTGCCGCGCGCGCTCACCCTGGCCGTGCACGGCGCCCCCGCGCTCGATCCAGGCGAAGTCGAGGCCTTGCTGCTCGATGCCGAACGCATCTGCGCCGGCCACGTGGTGCTGTTCGCCGAGCGCCGCTTCGACGTCGGCGTGCCCACCGCCTGGAACCGCGACCCCGAGACCGGCGTCACCGGTCCGGCCATCTACGCCGGCGACATCGCCATCACCAACCGCGAACAGGTCGGCGACATCAAGCACGTCTGGGAGCTGAACCGCCACCTGCACCTGGTGCGCCTGGCCCAGGCCTGGGCCGTCAGCGGCGACCTGCGCTGGCTGCATGCGCTCGGCCAGCAGTTGCGCAGCTGGCTGGACCAATGCCCGCCGCTGACCGGCCCCAACTGGACCAGCTCGCTGGAACTGGGCATTCGCCTGATCAACTGGAGCCTGTTGTGGCAGCTCGTCGGCGGCGAGGCCAGCCTGCTGTTCGCCGGCGAATCGGGCCAGAAGCTGCGCGCCGATTGGCTGGGCAGCATCCACGCCCATTGCCGCGGCATCGCGCGCCACCTGTCGCGCCATTCCTCGGCCAACAACCACCTGATCGGCGAACTGGCCGGCCTGTACGTGGGCGCCAGCACCTGGCCGTGCTGGAAGGAGTCGAGCGAGTGGTGCGCCCAGGCGCGGCGCGAACTCGAGCATGAGGCCGTGGCGCAGTTCTCGCGCGACGGCGTCAACCGCGAGCAGGCCTTCGCCTACCACGTGTTCTCGAGCGAATTCCTGTTCGTGGCCGGCCTGTTCGGGCAGGCGAGCAGGAATCCTTTCCAGCGCCCCTACTGGGCGGCGCTGCAGCGCGCGCTGCGCTTCCTGCGCTCGGTGCGCGACTCCAGCGGCAATGTGCCGGCGGTGGGCGACGCCGACGACGGCTGCGTGTTCCGGCTCGACGCCTCCGGCATGGACCGGGCCGGCCAGCTGCTGGCGCTGGGCGACACCGTGTTCGGGGCCCAGGCCGACAATCACCCCGGCGTGCGCTGGCTGCTGCACGCGCTGCCCGGCGCCCGCCCGGACTGCGACCCGCACGAAGTCGCGACGAGCTGGGCTTTCCCTGACGGCGGCTACCTGTTGTTCGGCAACCACTTCGGCGAAGCGAGCGAAATCAAGGGCATGCTCGATTGCGGCCCGGTCGGTTACCTCGGCATCGCCGCCCACGGCCACGCCGACGCGCTGTCCCTGACCCTGTCGGTGGCCGGCGAGGAATGCCTGGTCGACCCCGGCACCTTCTCGTACTGGCAGGAGCAGAAGTGGCGCGACTATTTCCGCGGCACCTCCGCCCATAACACCGTGCGCATCGACGGACAGGACCAGTCCGTCAGCGGCGGGCGCTTCATGTGGCTGCGCAAGGCCGAGGCCCGGATCGAGCGCATGCCGACCTCGCCGCACGAATTCGAATTCCGCGGCTCGCACGACGGCTATACCCGGCTATCCGACCCGGTGCGCCACCTGCGCAGCGTGCGCTTCGACGGCGCCAGCAACGCGCTGGTCGTGCGCGACGAGGTGTCGGCGCGCAAACAACATAAAGTCGAGCTGTTCTGGCATTTCGCCCCGGAACTCGACGTGCGCCTGACCAGCCACGGCCTGTCGGTGCGCGGCAAGCGCTTCGTGCTGCAGATGCAGGCTAGCGGCGCCGACCTGCAGCTCGAACTGGTGCGCGGCGCCGAGAATCCGCCGCTGGGCTGGTATTCGCGCACCTATGAATCGAAGCGGCCCTGCGAAGTGCTCCGTATCACTACCGTATCGTCCGCCGTCCCGGTCGAATGCAGGTTTACAATAACGTTCTTGCATTAACAATTCCTTAACGACTGGAAATGTCATCATGCTAATTTACCTGGTTGCCGGCGCCCGCCCGAACTTCATGAAGATCGCGCCGATCGTGCGCGCGCTGCAGGCCCAGTCGGTCCTCGGCTTCAAGATCATTCATACCGGTCAGCACTACGACCGCGACATGAACGAGGTCTTCTTCGACGAGCTGGGCATTCCGCAGCCGGACGTGTTCATGGCCGCCGGCGGCGGCAGTCATGCCCAGCAGACCGGCAAGATCATGGTCGGCTTCGAAGAGCTGTGCACGGCCGAGCGCCCGGCCGCGGTGCTGGTGGTGGGCGACGTCAATTCCACGCTGGCCTGCTCGATCGTGGCCAAGAAGCTGTGCATTCCCGTGGCCCACGTCGAGGCCGGGCTGCGCAGCGGCGACATGTCGATGCCGGAAGAAATCAACCGCCTCGTCACCGACGCGATTTCCGACTGGTTCTTCGCCACCGAACCGGCCGCGGTCGAACACTTGCAGCGCGAAGGCAAGCCGGGCTCGGCCATCCATTACGTCGGCCACGTCATGGTCGACAACGTGCTCTACCAGGCGGACAAGCTGGAGCGAACCGATACGTCCGGCTTCGACACCAGCGCGTATAAAGCGGCCCGGCAGGCCGCCGGCGGGCGCTACGGCGTGGTGACGCTGCACCGCCCGAGCAATGTCGACGAGCCGGCGACCTTCGCCCGCATCGCGGGGGCGCTGAAAGAGATCTCGAACGAATTGCCGCTGATCTTCCCGGTGCACCCGCGCACCCGCGCGAACATCGAGAAATTCGGCATCGACCTGGGGCCGAACGTGCTGCTCGCCGGCCCGCAGGCCTACATGGCTTTCCTTAACCTGTGGAAGGACGCGGCCGTGGTGCTGACCGACAGCGGCGGCCTGCAAGAAGAAACCACGGCGCTGGGCGTGCCTTGCGTGACCATCCGCGAGAACACCGAGCGCCCCGTCACGGTCGACGAAGGCTCGAACGTGCTGGCCGGCACCGATCCCACGGCCATCGTGCGCGAGACGCGCAAGGTCCTGGCGGGCGAGGGCAAGCAGGGCCGCCGCCCGCACCTGTGGGACGGCCGGGCGGCCGAACGCATCGTGGCCATCCTTGCGAAGGAATTGCAGCAGGCCTAGTGGAGGAAAGCGCATGACTGAACGCATCACGCTGATGGGCTGCCGGGTCGACAACCTGACAATGGAAGAGACGCTGGACAAGGTCGAAGGTTTCATCGCGACCGGTCTGCCCCATCAGCACGTGGTGGTCAACGTGGACAAGCTGGTCAAGGCCAGCCGCGATCCCGAACTGTGCAGGATCATCAACGACTGCGCGCTGGTGAACGTGGACGGCATGCCGGTGGTATGGGCCTCGCGCCTGCTGGGCAGGCCGCTCAAGGAGCGGGTCGCCGGGGTCGATCTGTTCGAGGCGCTGATGGCGCGGGCGGGCGAGAAGGGCTGGCGCGTGTTCCTGCTGGGGGCGCGCGAGGAAGTCGTCAGCAAGGTGGCCGACACGTATACGCGCAAGTATCCGCGCCTGGTGCTGGCCGGCTACCGCAACGGCTACTGGAAGGGCGAGCAAGAAGAAGCGCTGGTGGCCGAGCAGATCCGCGCGAGCCGGGCCGATCTGCTGTTCGTGGCGATCAGCTCGCCGAAGAAGGAGCAGTTCCTCGGCCAGTACCAGGCGCACATGCGGATTCCCTTCGCGATGGGCGTGGGCGGCACCTTCGACGTCGCCATCGGCAAGGTCAAGCGGGCGCCCGTGTGGATGCAGCGCGCAGGGCTGGAATGGTTCTACCGGTTTTTGCAGGAGCCGCGCCGCATGTTCCGGCGCTACTTCATCGAGGACATGGCGTTCATTCGCCTGTTCGTCAAGGAAGCGCTCAAGGGCAGGCAGGTGTGATTCGCTGCGGCATCATTAAGTGCCTGATTAATACATATTACATATCACAGAGAGCGAAACGACATGAAGATTCTGGTTACTGGCGGCATGGGCTATATCGGTTCGCATACCGTCGTCGAACTGCAGAACGCGGGCCATGAGGTGGTCGTGGTCGACAACCTGTCGAATGCCGTCGCATCGGTGCAGGACCGCGTGCAGAAAATCAGCGGCAAGTCCTTCATCTTCGAAGAAGCCGACATCCGCGACCGCGCCGCCCTCGAGCGCGTGTTCGGCGCGCACAAGGTGGACTCGGTGATCCATTTCGCCGGCCTGAAGGCGGTCGGCGAATCGGTGGCCGAGCCGCTGCGCTACTACGACAACAACGTCAACGGCAGCGTCATCCTGTTCGAGACGATGGCCAGGTTCGGCGTCAAGTCGCTGGTGTTCTCGTCCTCGGCCACGGTGTACGGCGACCCGGCCTCGGTGCCGATCCGCGAAGATTTCCCCTTGTCGGCCACCAATCCCTACGGCCGCAGCAAGCTGATGATCGAAGACATCCTGCGCGACCTGGCCAAGGCCGAGCCGGACTGGCGCATTGCGCTGCTGCGCTATTTCAACCCGGTGGGCGCCCATGAAAGCGGCCTGATCGGCGAAGAGCCGAACGGCATCCCGAACAATCTCGTGCCCTACATCGCCCAGGTCGCCAACGGCCAGCGCGAGAAGCTCTCCGTCTTCGGCGGCGACTACCCGACCCCGGACGGCACCGGCCTGCGCGACTACATCCACGTGGTCGATCTCGCGATCGGCCACGTGAAGACCCTGGACCGCCTGGCCAAGGGCCCGGGCATCCTGACCTATAACCTCGGCACTGGCCGCGGCAACAGCGTGCTGGAAATGGTGCACGCCTTCGAGGCCGCCTGCGGGCGCCCGATCGCCTACCAGATCGTCGATCGCCGTCCGGGCGACGTGGCCAAGTGCTACGCCGACCCGGCCAAGGCGCGCGAAGAGCTGGGCTGGACTGCCGAGCGCGACGTCGCTCAAATGTGCGCCGACTCCTGGCGCTATCAAACCACAGCCAAATAATCCAAAGGACAGCCACATGAAAGCCATGATTCTCGCAGCAGGCAAGGGCACGCGCGTACGCCCGCTGACCTATGACCTGCCGAAACCGATGATTCCCCTGCTGGGCAAGCCCGTGATGGCTTACCTGGTCGAACACCTCAAGAAGCATGGCGTGACCGAAATCATGGTCAACGTCAGCTGGCTGCACGAAAAAATCGAAGAATACTTCGGCGAAGGCGAGCAGTTCGGCGTCCAGATCGGCTATTCCTTCGAAGGCTATATCAAGGACGACGGCGAAGTCGTGCCCGAGCCGATCGGCTCGGCCGGCGGCATGAAGAAGATCCAGGAATTCGGCGGCTTCTTCGACGACACCACCATCGTGCTGTGCGGCGACGCCCTGATCGACCTCGACCTGAAAGCGGCCCTGCTCGAGCACCGCCGCAAGGGCGCGATGGCTACCGTCATCACCAAGGAAGTACCTTGGGACAAAGTCTCGTCCTACGGGGTAGTGGTCACCGACGCCGACGGCCGCATCGTCGAGTTCCAGGAAAAGCCGACCGAAGAAGAAGCGAAATCCAATTTCATCTCCACCGGCATCTATATCTTCGAGCCGGAAGTGATCGACCTGATTCCGTCGGGCGTGTCCTTCGACATCGGTTCCGAGCTGTTCCCGCTGCTGGCCGAGCGCGGCCTGCCGTTCTATGCCCAGGGCCGCCCGTTCAACTGGCTCGACATCGGCACCATGAGCGACTACTGGGAAGTGCTGCAGACCGTGCTGACCGGCGAAGTCAACCACATGGACGTGCCGGGCATCCAGATCGAGCCGGGCGTCTGGACCGGCCTGAACACCAGCATCAACTGGGAAGGCACCACCATCGAAGGCCCGGTCTATATCGGCTCCAACGTCAAGATCGAAGCCGGCTCGCGCATCGTCGGCCCGACCTGGATCGGCCACGGCAGCCACATCTGCGAAGGCGCGGAAGTGATTCGTAGCGTGTTGTTCGAATACACACGGGTGTTGCATGATGTAACATTGCATGAAATGATCGTTTTCAAGGACTACAGTGTCGACCGCAAGGGCGAGATGAAACATGCGTCCGAGTACTCGTCACGGGAGTGGCTCAATGCACGCGACCGCCGCCGCTCGGGACGGTCTGAAAGCGATGGCCAGAATGAGAACGAATCCGAGAAAATGAAAGAGAAAGTCAGCGCATGAAAATTTATCCAGTCATCCTCTCCGGCGGCGCGGGCACGCGCCTGTGGCCACTGTCGCGGGCCGTGCTGCCCAAGCAGCTGCTGCCGCTGGTGGCCGACAAGACCATGCTGCAGGAAACCGCGCAGCGAGTGGCCGGCTGGCCCGGAGTGATGGCGCCGCTGGTCGTGTGCGGCAATGATCACCGTTTCATGGTGGCCGAACAAATGCGCGAGATCGGCATCACGCCGCTCGGCATCCTGCTCGAGCCGGTCGGCCGCAATACCGCCCCGGCGGTCGCGGCGGCGGCGAACTTCCTGAAAGCCATCGATCCGGAAGCGCTGATGCTGGTGCTGCCGGCCGACCACGTCATCGAGAACGGCGCCGCCTTCCGCGACGCGGTCGAACGCGCCGTGACCCTGGTGGGGCAGGGCGCCCTGGCCACCTTCGGCATCGTGCCGACCGGCCCGGAAACGGGCTACGGCTACATCCGCCGCGGCGAGGCCGTCGCCAATTGCGGCGACTGCTACCAGGTGGCGCGTTTCGTCGAAAAGCCGGACGCCGCCACCGCCCAGTCCTTCCTCGACGAAGGCGGCTATTACTGGAACAGCGGCATGTTCATGTTCGGGGCCCAGCGCTTCCTCGATGAACTGCAGCTGCACGCGCCGAACATCGCCGAAGCGGTCGAGAAGGCCGTGCGCACCGGCTACCGCGACCTCGACTTCTGCCGCCTGGAAGAAGAAGCCTTCTCCGGCAGCCCGTCCGATTCCATCGACTATGCCGTCATGGAAAAGACCCGCCACGCGGCCGTGGTGCCGGCCGACATCGGCTGGAACGACGTCGGCTCCTGGTCGGCGCTGTGGGAAGTGCAGCCGAAGGACGAGAACGGCAACGCCCGGCGCGGCGACGTGTATCTGGATGGCGTGAAGAATTCGCTGGTGCGCGCCGAAAGCCGCATCGTGGCCGTGGTCGGCGTCGAAGACCTGATCGTGGTCGAGACCCAGGACGCGGTGCTGGTCACCCACAAGAGCCAGGTCCAGCGCGTCAAGCAGGTGGTCGACCACCTCAAGTCCAGCTCGCGCACCGAGCACCTGCACCACACCAAGGTCTACCGCCCGTGGGGCCATTACGAAGGCATCGATGCGGGCGACCGCTTCCAGGTCAAGCGCATCACCGTGAAACCGGGCGAAAAGCTCTCGCTGCAGATGCACCACCACCGCGCCGAGCACTGGGTCGTGGTGTCGGGCACCGCGCGCGTGACCTGCGGCGAAAAGGTCAGCCTGCTGTCGGAAAACGAATCGACCTATATCCCGATCGGCATGAACCACCGCCTGGAAAACCCGGGCAAGCTGCCGCTGCACATCATCGAAGTGCAATCCGGTAGTTATCTGGGCGAGGACGACATCGTCCGCTTCGAGGACATCTACAAACGCGCCTGACCCACGCGCATCTGCTGCACAGCCCGCCATGGAAGACCATGGCGGTCAGATCATCGTAGGGTGGCCGGCTTTGCCGGCCGCGCGTTCACATCACCGATGCGCTGTGGCAAATCAAATCGGAGCTGGACGCGCGGCCGGGAAAACCCGGCCACCCTACGTTTTTTTGCAAACTGAACGGTATTCCATCCATTGCGGCTTTTTTTGCGCAAAACAATTGCCCAAAACAAGCGAATCTACCCACGCCGGATAGCAGGCATACAATCCCCTGACGAGAACCGAGCGGGGGGATCATCATGAAATCGATCGTTGCGGCGGGAGCTCTCGCCTTCGTCCTGGCGGCGCCGGCGGTGCAGGCGCAAGGCAGCGCGCCCTTGCTGGACCTCACGCTCTACGGCCAGCTCGAGCGCTGGCTCGGGGCCGGCCGGCTCGACCTGCAAAACCTCTACACCCGCCGGGAAGGCGACGACTCGCTCGATTTCCACGCCGCCGTGGACGGCCGCGGCACCACCTTCACACTGATGCAGGTGAGTAACGCCAGCGGCGACAGCTGGCTGGTCGGCGGCTACAACCCGCAAAGCTGGTCCTCGACGGACGGCTGGCACGTCACCGAGCGCTCCTGGCAGCGCACCGCCTTCATCTTCAACTACACCGACCCGCGGGTCTGGCGCCAGGTGGCGCTTGATGACGTCCTGCCGAGCCGGGGCGCGCGCCAGACCTATAACGTGCCCGACCATGGCCCCACCTTCGGGGCCGGCCCCGACCTCCTGGTCAACGACCGGCTCGATACGGCCCTGTCCTGGCAAGTCTCGTACGGCCTGCTCGAAGGCGAAACCGAGGGACGCAGCATCATCGACCTGAGCAGCGGCGGCCAGCTGTTCCGCGTCGATGCGCTCGAGATGTACTCGGTGTCGGTCGTCCCGGAACCGGCAACGAGCGCCATGCTCGCCGCCGGCCTGGGCGTGCTGGGCTGGGCGGGAATGCGCCGCCGCCGCCAAGGCTGAGCCGCGGGCAAAGCAGGGCAGGGCGTGCGCTCATCCGTGAACGGGGCCGGCCGTCCCTGTGGCATGATGGCGGCTGAGCCCGGCCTTGCCTTTCGTTCATCCAGCGATCCTCCATGCGACCACGCTTCTCCGCCGTCCTGCCGTCCTGCCTCGTCCTCGCCCTTGCCCTTGGCGCCCTCCACCCGCGTGATGCTTGCGCCGCCCTCAAGCCGGCCCAGCTGGCGATCGTCATCAACGACGCGGACCCCGACAGCGTGGCCGTCGGCGAGTACTACCGCAAGCGGCGCGAGATCCCCGCCGCCAATGTGGTGCACGTGCGGATCCCGGGCAAGCCGCGCAGCATCGGCGCCGCGCAATTCCGTCTGCTGAAAGAAGAGATCGACAACAAGCTCGGCCCCGACGTGCAGGCCGTGCTGATGGTCTGGACCGCGCCGTATGCGGTGGAATGCAATTCGATTACCAGCGCCTATACCCTCGGCTTCGACGGCAGCCAGTGCATGAAACCCTGCGCCGCCGGCCAGCCCAGCCCCTATTTCAACAGCAGGTCGGCGCGGCCCTGGAGCGAGCACGGCTTGCGCCCCTCGATGCTGCTGCCTACCAGCCTGCAGGCGCCCGGTGCGCAAGGAGCGCCTTCGCGCCAGGGCGCGAAAGACCTGGTCGACCGCGGTATCGCGGCGGGTTTCCGCACCGTGCCGGCCACGGCCTACTACCTGGTCACCTCGGAGAAGGCGCGCAACAGCCGCGCCGGCTTCTTCCCGCCCCCTGGCCGCGTGGCCGCGCGCCGCCTGGCCATCAAGCAGGTGCAGGGCGACGTGCTCGAAGGCGTGCAGGACGTGCTGGTCTACCAGACCGGCATGGCCGAGGTCGCCAAACTCGAAACCCTCCATTTCGTCCCCGGCGCCCTGGCCGATCACCTGACCTCGCTCGGTGGCGACCTGCTCGGCAGCAGCCAGATGAGCAGCCTGCGCTGGCTCGAGGCGGGCGCCACCGCCAGCTACGGCACCGTGAGCGAGCCCTGCAACCACTGGCAGAAATTCCCGAATCCCTCCGTCCTGCTGCGCCGCTACCTCGGCGGCGACAGCGCCATCGAAGCCTACTGGAAGAGCGTGGCCTGGCCCGCCCAGGGCCTGTTCATCGGCGAGCCGCTGGCGGCGCCGTATCGTGGCCGCTAGCGCCTGCCGTTTTCCTGTCCCCGTATTCCTTCTTGAACTGTCGCGCTTTCCCGACAGTTCGCGTGCGCGCGGGGCTAATTCGGCAGTTCCCCCTGTAAGCTTTCTTTTCTTGTCATCAAGTTGTCAAATTATTTATTTACTATGCATTTTGCTAATGGTAAATTACGTTCTGCCAACAAATGTTCTGTGACAATTATCCGTTCTACCTTACCAGGATCCCCATGAACAAGTTCCTCGCTTCGATACACACTCCCGGACGGCGCACCGTGCTGGCCGCGCTTCTTGCCAGCCTGTCGGTCTCCGCTTTCGCCGAACCGGCCAACGTCGTCATCAGCCAGGTGTATGGGGGCGGCGGCAACACCGGCGCGACCTTCCGCCACGATTTCATCGAGATCTTCAACCGCGGCAGCACCGCGGTGACGATTGGCGGCTGGAGCGTGCAGTACGCATCGAGCACCGGCAACAGCTGGCAAGTGACGGCGATCCCGGATGGTGTGGAATTGCAGCCGGGCCAGTACTACATGATCCGCGAAGCGGCGGGCTCGGGCGGCACGACCGACGTGCCGTCGGACATCGTGGGCACGATCCCCATGGCCGGCGGCGCCGGCAAGGTGGCGCTGGTCAGCGCCAAGACGGCGTTGAGCGGCACCAATCCGACCGGCGCCCCGGTGGTCGACCTGGTCGGCTACGGCGGCGCCAATGCATTCGAGGGCAGCGCCCCGACCGCCGCCCTGACCAATACCACCTCGGCCTCGCGCAAGACCTTCGGCTGCGTGGACACCGATTCGAACAGCGGCGACTTCACCGTCGGCACCATCACCCCGCGCAAGAGCGACAGCCCGGTCAATATCTGCGGCGGAGGCGGCGCGGTCGCCGAGCCGATCATCGCCACCTGCCCGGCATCGATCCTGCGCCCGTATAACGAGAGCGCGTCCGGCGCCCTGAGCGCGATCGACAAGGACAGCCGCGTCACCGGCGCCGTCATCACCTCCGGCGCCGTCGCCGGCATCCGCCTCGAGAACTTCACCGCATCCGGCAGCAACAACAGCACTGCCACGGTCACCCTGGTGGCCGATGCTTCGGTGGCCGCGGGCAACCACGCGGTGACGATCAACTTCACCAACGACGGCAGCCAGGCCAAGAGCTGCACCGTCACCGTGCGCAGCAGCGGCAACCTCAGCATCCCGGTCATTCAGGGTGCGGGCGCGGCCAGCAGCTACACCGGCACGATCCAGACCACCGAAGGCGTGATCACCGCCAAGGTCGGCAGCGGCTATTTCATCCAGGACGCCGCCGGCGACAAGGATCCGACGACCTCGGACGGCATCTTCGTCTTCGGTACCACCGCAGGCGTGGTAGGCGACCTGGTGCGCGTCACCGGCCTGGTGACCGAATACACCCCTTCGGGCTCGACCGGCAGCTACACCGAACTGACCAATACCACCTCGTCGGTGGTCGGCGCCGGCCCGGCGATCAGCGCCACCAACATCGCACTGCCCGCGGCCAGCCTCGAGCCCTTCGAAGGCATGCTGGTGCGCTTCACCGGCCCGCTGACGGTCAACCAGAACGCCTATGTCGGCGCGCGCGGCGAGCTCACCCTGTCGAGCGGCCGTCGCGAAATCCCGACCAACCGCTACCGCCCGGGCACCCCGGAAGCGCTGGCGCTGGCAGCGGCCAATGCCAGCAACGAGATCGTGCTCGACGACGGCCTGTTCGTCACCCCGACCATCATCCCCTACATCGGTGAAGATGCTACCGTGCGCACCGGCGACACCGTCACCGGCCTGGAAGGCGTGCTCGATTTCGGCGCCCTCGGCGGCGGCGGCGGCGGCTTCAAGCTGCAGCCGACGATTGCACCGGTGTTCTCGCGCAGCAACCCGCGCACCGGCGCACCAGTGCTGCCGGCCGGCGTCAAGGTGGCCAGCGCCAACGTGCTGAACTTCTTTACCACCTTCTACAACGGCAGCGACGTCAACGGCGCCACGGGGCAGGGCTGCACCATCGGCACCACCACCCGCGCCACCAACTGCCGCGGCGCGAACAACATGATCGAGTTCGTGCGCCAGCGCGACAAGATCGTCAAGTCCCTGGTAGCCCTGAATGCCGACGTGGTGGGCCTGATGGAAATCCAGAACAACGGCGACACCGCCGTTTCCTACCTGGTCGGCAGCCTCAACGAGGCGCTGGGCGGCCCGGTGTACGCGGTGGTGCCCAAGCCGCCTGCAACCGGCACCGACGCCATCCGCGTCGCCATGATCTACAAGCCGTCGGCGCTCACGCTGGCCGGCGCGTCGATGTCGGACGGCGACGGCCTCAACAACCGTGCGCCGATGGCGCAGACCTTCAAGGCCAACAACGGCGCCAGGTTCTCGGTCGTGGTCAACCACCTGAAGGCCAAGGCCGGCTGCCCGGGCGGCACCGGTCCCGACACCGACCGCGGCGACGGTCAGGGCTGCTGGAACGCCCTGCGCGTCCAGCAGGCCCAGCGTCTTGCCACCGTCTTCATCCCGCAGGTCAAGGCCAGTGCGGGCGACGACGACGTGCTGGTGATCGGCGACATGAATGCCTACGGCTTCGAAGACCCGATCGCGACCATGACCGGCGCCGGCCTGGTCAACGAGCTCGAGCGCTTCGTGCGCCCGGACGGCATGGCATATTCGTATGTCTTCGGCGGCGAAAGCGGCTACCTCGACCACGCACTGACCACGCCGTCGCTGAGCGCCCAGGTGGCCGGCGCGGCCGAATGGCACAACAATGCCGACGAGCCGGAAGTCATCGACTATAACCTCGAGGACAAGCCGCAGGACCTGTACGCCAACAATGCCTACCGCGCATCGGACCACGACCCGGTGATCGTCAGCCTGGCCCTGACCCCGACCTTCTCGAACGTGACGGCAAGCTTCTCGGTCTACCGTTCGGGCCTGGCCCTGAACCGTGCCACCGGCCAGTACAGCGGCACCTACCGGTTCACCAACACGACCGGCGCGGCCATCAACGGACCCTTCCAGGTCGAAGTGGGCGGCCTGCCTGCCGGCGTGACCCTGGCCAACGCCAGCGGCACCCGCAACGGCCTGCCCTACATCACGGCCACTGCGGCCTCGATCGCACCCGGTGCGAGCGTGACGCTGACCACCGTGTTCAACAACCCATCCAAGGTCGGCATCAATTACAGCGCGACCATTTATTCCGGTTCATTCTAAGGAAGACAGACCATGTTCAATCCAACCCGTTTCCTGCGCCAGGCGCTCGTGGCCCTGGCCCTGGCAAGCAGCTCGCTCGCAGCCCTGGCCGCGCCGATCAGTTTCCACGTCGATGTCGACACCGGCACGCTGGCCGACGGCGGCTTCCTCGACCTGCAGTTCAACGGGCTGCTCCCGGCGCTGCCTGCCACGGCCACCTTCTCGAATTTCAGCGGCGCCTTCGGCGCGGCCGACATCCTCGATAACGTGGTCCTGAACGCCGACGGCAGCTTCACGCTCGCCAACGGCCCGGATTTCGGCAGCTACCTGAGTTTCAATGTCGGCTTCGGCGGCCTGCTGGGCTTCGACGTGCTGTTCAGCGACGACTACAGCCTGGATGCCGGCACCGACGGCAGCACGCTGACGGTCGGCCTGTTCAATGACGCCGGCGCTCTCGGCAGCATGGATGGCATCATCGCCCGCTTCGAGCTGATCCCGGGTGTCGGCGTCGATGCGGCAGTGACCGGCGACTTCACCACGATCGGCGCGGTCACCGCGGCCGTGCCGGAGCCGTCGGACTGGCTGCTGATGGCAACCGGACTGGCCTTGCTGGGTTTCACGCTGCGCCGCTCGGCCCGCTAAGCAGGGGAAGGCGGCTGCGCGCCGCGGAATAAAAAAAACACACCATGCCGCAAGGCTGGTGTGTTTTTTCTTTGGGCAGGACGCCTGTGCGGCGCCTGGGGAAAATCAGGACTGGCTGCTGTCGTCGGCTGCTGCGCGGCGCATGGCGTCGATGCGGTAGGCTTCGGCATTGCCGTCGATGATGCGCAGGCTGGCGCAGCCTTCGGCGGCGCAGTCCGGCGTCGGGCTGTTCGGGCCGGCGGCGGTGGCGACCATGCCGGCACTGCCGGCGCTGGTGCCGGAGGCCGATGCGGCGGCAGGGCTTTGCACCGTCGCGGCCAGCTGCATCGGGGCGAACTGGATCGTGGTCTGGGTGTCCTGCTGGCCGGCACCGCAGGCGGTGAGGAGGGCGCTCAAGGCGATAATGGAGACAGTACGGAAGCTGAAGGAGTTCATGATCGTTTTGGAGCGAGCTCGTCGGTAACAGGTTCTATTGTAGTGAGTAAATTTTTCCGATGCTCAATTTATTTTGATAAATAAGTTGCAATGTTAAGAATTGGAAAGCGTGTTGAACGGAGTTTCCAGAAGTTAATGTAGATTAGGGCATATATCCTCAGAGCAATAAAAAATTCTTCATAGAAAATAGTGCGCTGAGTCAACAGGCGAATGTTGCTTGCCAACGACGGCGGAAACATGTTTTTCTCTTTGGAAAAGAACTCCTGACAACTCTGTGATTCGCTTGACCACGCCTTTGACCCGGGCGAAGATGGGGCCATGCGAAAACTCCTCCTCATCCTCATGCTCGGCTGCACTGCCTGCACTTCCCAGGCGCAGGATCCGGGCCGTATCAATCCGCCGGCGACTCCGCCGGCTTCTTCCACCGCACCGGCGCCAGGCCAGGACACGCTGGCGCGCCTGCGCGCCGCCGTCGGCAGCGCAGCCTGCACCGACAGCGGCCAGTGCCGCACGCTGCCGGTCGGCGCGCGCGCATGCGGCGGCCCCGAGGGCTATCTGGCGTATTCGACTGCGGGCGGCAAGGAGGCGGCGCTGCGCGCGCTGGCCGAGCAGCACCAGCAGGAAGCCCGGGCGGCCAATGCCAAGTCGGGCATGGTGTCCACCTGCCGATTCATGCCCGACCCGGGCGCGGTCTGCACGGCCGGTACCTGCCAGCTCGGCAGCGCCCAGAACGCGGCGAGCTGAGCACCGGCCAACTCATCATTTTCTTCCAGACGTAAAAAAACGCTGCGTGCCCTGGGGCACGCAGCGTTTTTTTTGTATCTACTGCAACCCGGCCGGCAGGGCCGGCCGGGTCAGGCGCTTAGTTTGCGCCGGTCAGGACGTTGCCGTTGGCTGCCACTTCCTTGCCTTCGGCCGCTGGGACCGGGACCGGGTTGGTCGCATCCACGGTCACCAGCGAGGTGCCGATGTTGGTGG
Source organism: Telluria sp. ZT3P39 (assembly GCF_059685935.1). Classification (NCBI taxonomy): domain Bacteria; kingdom Pseudomonadati; phylum Pseudomonadota; class Betaproteobacteria; order Burkholderiales; family Oxalobacteraceae; genus Telluria; species Telluria sp. ZT3P39. Next base: position 20,663 of record NZ_JCASIH010000016.1, on the reverse strand, counting down.
TGCCATTCATCAGGTAGTTCACCGCGCCCAGGTAACGCTGGCCTGCGACCAGGTTGCCCCAGCTGACGCTGGCCGACGAGGTGCCGCCGACGAAGACGCTGGCCGGGACGCTGACCTTCATGTCGCCGCCGGTGTCGCTGCTGCCCACCACCCACGATGCCAGGGTGTAGGTCGAGCTGCCGCCGTTCGGTGCATAGCCGGCCACGCAGACACGGTAGGTGCCGGCTGCCGGAGCGGCCAGGGTGACCATTTCGTTCGAGGTCGCGTTGCCGCTGTAGCCGACCTGGACACCGGCCGAGTTGAACACGATCAGGTCGAGGTCGTCCGACTTGCCGGCCTTGAAGCCGCTGGTGTCGATATCGCGCAGCGAGAAGCGGGCCACCATCGTATTCGCAGGAACGGTGACGCTGGTGGCAGTTACGCCGGCTGCGCCGCCGTTCTTGCACTCGAGCACGCCGCCATCGGCTGCCAGGGTACGGCCAACGGTCTGCACCGCCAGGGTTGCCGGCTTCAGGCCGCCTTTGACCGCGCTCAGCTTGCCGCTGAAGCCGGTACCGACGGTGAACACCTGGTTGCCGGTCACTTGCTCGCTATGCAGTGCGGCAGGAGCGGTGAACGCCTGTGGCCGGGCGGTCAGCGGGCTGCGCGCCACATACTTGCTGTCGGCGCTGCGCCATTCCAGCGCGCCGAAACTGTAGGCATTCATCACGGCGTCGGTGCGGGTCAGGCTGACGTTGAACGTGCCTTTGGCGCCCGGCGCCAGGGTCAGGCTGGCCGGGCTGACGGTGACGGTGAAGCCCGGCAGCGAGGCGGTCGCGTTGAAGGTCTGCGGCTGGCCGCTGACGTTGGTGACGGTACGCGTCATGGTCAGCTTGCCCAGCACGCTGCCCGAGGTCAGCGACGGCAGGTTCAGGTTGTGCGCCGCGATGCTGCCGGTCTGCGAGCAGGTCGCCGCGCCGACGATGCCGCCCACGCCGCACATGAAGCGCAGGTAGTCGGTGGTGCCGGCGTCGTACACCAGGCCCGGGTCGGTTGCCTTGTTCGGCACGACGTGGCCGGCGCCCTGGCCCCAAGGCAGCAGGCCGTTGGCGGCGCCTGCCTGGCCGTCGTTGAAGGTGCTGGCGGCGGTGGTCATCAGGGCCGACTTGATGGCGGCTGGCGACCACTCGGGGTGCTGCTGCTTGAGCACGGCGGCCAGGCCGGCCACGTGCGGGCTCGACATCGAGGTGCCCTGGTAGGACGCCCATGCGGCGCCCGGTACTGCGCTGCCGTTGGCGATGGCATCGCGCTCGGCCTGGGTCTTGACCGGGGTGACGCCGGCGATGACGTCCACGCCAGGCGCAGTCAGGTCAGGCTTGAGGATGCTGGTATAGCCCTTGTTCGGGCCGCGCGACGAGAAGCCGGCCATCATCGGGGCAGCGGCGCTGCCGACCTGTGCCGACCAGGTGCCGATCGACACGGTCGGGTTGTTGCCAGCTTGCACGTAGGTGCGCAGGGCAGTGCCGTTCGTCAGGCTGATGTGCACGGTCGGAATGCTGTGTACTTCCGCCACCAGGGAATTGGCGGTGTCGATCAGGACCATGCCCTTGCCGCCGACTGCGGCGACGGCGCGGCTCTTGTCGGTACGGGCGTTGTTGCCGCGCTCGCACAAGACCACCTTGTCGGCGACCAGGCTGGCGTCCAGCGCAGCTGCCGGGGAGCCGCCGAAGGTGACGCGGTCGGCCGCGGTGTAGCACAGGCGGCGCGCCAGCTGGTCGGCTGCGCTCAGCGTAGCGAACGGGACCAGGCCGGCATCGCGCGCCGAAATGGCCGGGGTCGCAGGCAGGGCGGTCGTGTTGAGCGACGCGCCGATGTAGCTGGTGCCGGCGCCGGTGGTGGCGGTAGCGCCGTTGAGGCGGTTGTGGGTCGATGCGGCGACCGTCGTCACCCATGGGCTCAGGTGGGCGACGGCATTCGCCGGGCCGCTGTTGCCGGCCGAGGCGGCCACGAAGACGTTGGCGTCGGCGGCGCCGAAGAAGGCCAGTTCGACCGCGTCGGCCACGCTGGTCTGCGAGCCGCTGATCGAGAAGTTGATCACGTCCACGCCGTCGATGACGGCCTGGTCGATCGCGGCCACGGTGTCCGAGTTGTAGCAGCTGTTGCGGGTGCCCGAACCGTCAGGGTTGGTCGCGTCCGGGAAGGTCCAGCACACTTTATAGGCGGCGATGCGGGCACGCGGCGCCATGCCGCTGGCCTTGCCCATCGCAATGCCGTTCATGGTGACGGCGACATTGCTGTTGCCGCCGGCGGTGCTGGCGGTGTGGGTGCCGTGGCCGCCGTGGCCGCTAGGACCATCCACCGAGTCGCGTGGCGACACGAAGTCGGTCCAGTGCATCGGGCGGCCGCTGGCGATGAAGCCCTTGTTGAAATAGCGCGCGCCGATCAGTTTGTTGTTGCAATGCGAGGCGGCGAAGCCTTCGCCGGTGACGCAGGCGCCGTTCCAGCCGCTTGGCGCCGCGCCGAAGGCCAGTTCGCCCGATGCGTCGAAGGTCGGGTCGCCATTGGCGTCCACGCGGTCGGCGAATGCCTTGTTCTCGGGCCAGATGCCGCCATCGACGATACCGATGACGATGCCTTCGCCAGCCTGGCCGCCGGCCGACTTGCTCCACAGGCCGGTGCCGTCCTTCTTGTCGATGCCCAGGAAGGTCGGGGTGAAGTTGGTGTCCGGGGTGCGCGCTTCGTCGGCGGTGATGTTGGCGACGGCCGGGTTACCCTTGAGCGCCTTGACTTCGTCCTCGGTCATCATGGCCGAGAAGCCGTTGAAGACGACCTTGTACTTGTGGGTGACCTGGGCCGCAGTGACGCTGGACAGCACGCTGTCCTGCTTCTGGTCGAGGTAGGCGACATAGGCTTGCACGTCGCCGGCGCTGACGTTGAGCTGCTGGCCGGCGGCCGGTTTGGTTGCAGGCAGGCCGGCGACTCCGCCGGTGTAGGAGGCGACCGGCTTGTCGGCCAGTTGCACGATATAGGAGCGGCGCACCTCGTCGGCGGAGGCGCTCATTGCCACGCTGGAGAGCAGCGCGAGTACGGCGAGGGAAACAGGACGCAGTTTCATGTGATTTTTTCCTTGTTCTATGAGGGTCGGCAAGCGCTTACTTGGCGCTCTTGCGGCGGCGGGCGGCGCTCAGGCCGGCCACGCCCATCAGCATCAGGCCGATGGTTGCCGGCTCCGGCACTTCGGACAGGGTGATGTTGTCCACGCCGAACTGGGCCTGGTTCCGGGTGAAGTCGCGCGCCTGCTGGCACGCGCCGGCTTCGTCGAACAGGCAGGAGCTGATGGTCAGGCTGGTCAGGACGGCCGAGTTGAAGGCGCTACCGACCGAGAAATCGCCGAACACGAAGTTGCCGCCCGCGTCCTGGCCCGGGAACTCGGCGGCGGTGGAGATCGTTGCGCCGGCGGCGGTGGTGCCGCGCAGGAGCAGGCGGCCGTAGCTGGCGTTTACCAGGCCGGGGACCGGGCCGACGAAGGCGAACGACAGGCCTTGCAGCTGGAACCAGCTGTTGGCCAGGGTGCTGGTGATCTTCAGCGAGCCGTCGTTCAGGCCGGCGTAGTACATGCCGTCGCCGCCGGTCGGGCAAGCCGTGACCGTGCACGAGTAAGGGTTGGCAGACTGGATCTGCGCGCCGACCAGGCCGTAATCGCTTGCGTCGGCCGTCGGGCTGTTCTGGACCTGCAGCAGGAAATGCTGGTCCATGAACTGGTCGCCGGTGTTGTAGGCGGTATCGAACTCGCCCAGCGCCGAGGTGACGACGTTCTCGACGTTTTCAAACGTGAGGACGGTTGCCTGAGCAGGAGCGAAGGCGCCCAGGGCGGCGACGACCGATGCGCACAGCAGGTTTTTCAGGACGGCGGGCACGGCGTTGGTGCGCGCGGTAGTTTGGTTTTCGCGTTTCATCAGTCTGGTTACCTTTATTGGTTGGTATGTTTGGTAGTGCCGATTGCTGTGCCGGTCCCCGGCAATGTTTTTCCACCCCGCATTTTCCGTTACGGGTTGCAACCGAATATAGCAAAGGAAATAATGATCATGTAAAAAATTTTAACGTAGGAAATTTTTTGGCTGGGCAAATGTACCGCAGAAAATTCTGTTTCTCCTAACAAAGTGCAGTTTCAAGTAATCAGGTTTTTTTGTCAGAAATATGCGACAAGCGTGAGATGTCGGGTGGCGAATCGGTGGAATTTATGGCAAGCCCGGCTCTCTCCCTCACGCTGTTTCTCATGGGCAATTCAGGGCATGCTTCAAGGCTGAAAGAAAAGTTGTCTCAACTATTCCCGGCGTGGTAGCCTGCTCGGCGCAGGGCGTCCCCGCCTGCCGCCCGTCCCGCAGGCAGGGGCGACAGGCGCACTACAAAAGTCTTATTGGTCGAGCAACAGAGGAGTCCGTCGGATGTATGCAGTAATGAAACAAAATCAGACCCAGCGCGTCCGCGGCTTCACGCTGCTCGAACTGCTGGTGGTGATCGTGATCATCGGCCTGCTCGCCGCCTATGTCGGCCCGAAGTATTTCTCCCAGCTCGGCAAATCCGAAGTGACCGTCGCCAAGGCCCAGATCGAGGCCTTCGACAAATCGCTCGACACCTATCGCCTCGACGTCGGCCGCTATCCGAGCGCCGAAGAAGGCCTGGGCGCGCTCATGACCGCGCCGCCGAGCGCCGGCGCCAAGTGGAACGGCCCCTACCTGAAAAAAGGCGTGCCGCAAGATCCGTGGGGCCGCGTCTACCAGTACCGCTCGCCGGGCAGCAAGGCCGAATACGAGATCCTCTCGCTGGGCAAGGACGGCCAGCCCGGCGGGACCGGCGACAACGCCGACATCTCGTCGCAGTAAGCGCCATCCGCTTTCGCGCCATTCTTTCCCAGTACTGAGCCGGGCACGCCTCCATGCAGTTTGCCGTCCGTACCCTTGCGCCCGACATGTCGATCGCCAACATCGTCGTCGACGCCGCCGATGCGCTCGAGGCACGCCGCCAGGTCGAGGCGCGCGGCCTGTTCGTCAGCGCCATCGAGCCGGCCCGCGGCGGCGCCCGCCTGGCGCGCCAGCGCGCCGGCAAGCTCTCCATCGTCCTGTTCAGCCAGGAACTGCTGGCGCTGCTCAATGCGGGCCTGGGCATCGTCGAGAGCCTGGAAGCGCTGCTGGAAAAAGAAGCCAGTCCGGGCGCGCGCAGCGTGCTCGAGCGCCTGCTCGGCGGCCTGCGCGAAGGCAAGCGCTTCTCCGCCGTACTGGCAGCCCAGCCGGACCTGTTCCCCCCTTTATATGTCGGCATCGTGCGCGCCGCCGAGGGCACCAGCGACTTGCCGCGCGCGCTGACCCGCTATATCGACTACCAGCAGCGCATCGACATCGTGCGCAGCAAGATCGTCAGCGCCTCGATCTATCCGGTCATCCTCCTGATCGTCGGGGGCGGCGTGAGCGGCTTCCTGATCGGCTACGTGGTGCCGAAATTCGCCGAGGTCTACCAGGGGGCAGGGCGCTCGCTGCCCTGGATGTCGCAGTTGCTGCTCGACTGGGGCCAGTTCGCGTCCAGCCATGGCAGCGCCATCGGCGTCACGGCGCTGGTGCTGGTCGGCAGCCTGGTGGCCGGGGTGCGGCACGCCTTGCGCAGCGGCGGCGTGGCCCGCCTGCTGGCGCGCATTCCCGGCATCGGCGAGCGCGCCCGCATCTATGAACTCTCGCGCCTGTACCTGACCCTGGGCATGCTCACCGAAGGCGGCATCACCATCGTCAACGCCATCGAGACCGTGCAGCCGATGGTCTCCGGCGTCGTGCGCCGTGGCCTGGCCAATGCCCGCGCGGCAATCGAATCGGGCCAGCCGCTGTCGAATGCTTTCGAGGCCAACGGCCTGACCACGCCGATCTCGCTGCGCATGCTGCGCGTGGGCGAGCGCACCGGCGACATGGGGCCGATGCTGACCCAGTCGGCCGCCTTCTACGACGGCGAGATCACGCGCTGGATCGACCGCTTCACCCGCACCTTCGAGCCGCTGCTGATGGCGGCCATCGGCCTCGTGGTCGGCGCCATCGTGGTCCTTCTATACATGCCGATTTTCGACCTTGCCGGAGACATGTCTTGAGCCCCGTTCTGGATGCAACCCTGCTGGCGCGCGCCCGCGCACTGGCCAAGGTCTCCACCCGCGGCCTGGTGGCCGAACTCGAAGGCCTGACCGGCCAGGAGCCGCGGAAAATCGTGCGCGACCTGGCCGCGCCCTTCGGGCTGGCGGTGATGGAAACAGCAAGCATGCTGGCGCAATCGCCCGCCTTCGACCTGCTGCCGCTGGCCTCGGCCATGTCGCGCCACTGCGTGCTGCTGCGCGGCCTCGATGGCCGCCTGACGGGCGTGCTGGCCGATCCCTTCGACCTCGATCTGCAGACCTGGCTGGGCGCGCAGGCGCGCGCCACCGCGAGAAACCCGCTCGACCTGTGCCTGGCGCTGCAATCCGATATCCAGGCCTATTTGTCGAAGCAGGAAGAATCCGCGCGCGCCGTGGACAACCTGGTCGGCGGCGCCGGCGAGACGCGCCGCGACGGCAAGGCCAACCAGGTGCTGTCCTTTGCCTCGGTCTCGGAAGCGGGCAGCCCGGCGGTCAAGGTGGTCAACTCGACCCTGTACGACGCGCTCAAGGCCGGCGCCTCGGACATCCACCTGGAAAGCACCGCCGGCGGCCTGTCGGTGAAATACCGGGTCGACGGCGTGCTCGATCATGCGGCCACGGTGGGCGGCATCGAACTGGCCGAGCACATCATCTCGCGCATCAAGGTGCTGGCCGAACTCGACATCGCCGAGCGCCGCATCCCGCAAGACGGCAGTTTCCGGGTCGAATCCGGCGGGCGCGACATCGACCTGCGCGTGTCGATCATGCCGAGCATCCATGGCGAGGACGCGGTCATCCGTATCCTCGACAAGCGCGCCATGATCGAATCCTATGGCTCGCTCACCCTGGAGGCGCTGGGCTTCGACGCGCCTTCGCTGGCGACCCTGCGCACGCTTGCGCAGGAAGCCTACGGCATGCTCCTGGTAACCGGACCGACCGGTTCGGGCAAGACCACCACGCTGTACGCGGCCCTGACCGAGATCCACAACGGGCGCGAGAAGATCATCACCATCGAAGACCCGGTGGAATACCAGCTGCCTGGCATCCTGCAGATCCCGGTGAATGAGAAGAAGGGCCTCACCTTCGCCAAGGGCCTGCGCTCGATCCTGCGCCACGACCCCGATAAAATCATGGTCGGCGAGATCCGCGACCGCGAGACCGCCGAGATCGCGGTGCAGTCGGCGTTGACCGGCCACCTGGTGCTCACGACCGTCCACGCCAACAACGTGTTCGACGTGTTCGGCCGCTTCACCCACATGGGCATCGACCCGTATGCCTTCGTGTCTGCGCTGAACGGCATCTGGGCCCAGCGCCTGATCCGCATGAACTGTCCGCACTGCGCGGTGCAGTACGAACCCGATGCGCTGGAGCTGGCGTCGGTGCACCTGGAGCGCGCCGAAGTGTTCGACTATGTCTTCATGCGCGGCAAGGGCTGCGGCGACTGCCGCGGCACCGGCTACCGCGGACGCCGTTCGATTGCCGAGATCCTCACGCTCAACGACGAGATCCGCGAACTGATCGTGGACAAGCAGCCGATCCGCCGCATCAAGGCCGCGGCCCACGCCAACGGCACCCGCAGCCTGCGCCTGGCCGCCCTCGACCTGGTCAAGCGCGGCGCGACCACCATCGACGAAATCAAACGGGTGACCCTGCATGCCTAGGCGTTTCGGACAATCCCTGCGCCTGGGCATCGCCGCCGACGGCCTGGCGCTGCTGCGCATCAGCGGCCTGATGACCCGCTCGGCCGAGGTGCTGGCGGTGCAGCCGGTCGAAGCCGGCGCGCCGGACGCGCTGGCCAACGGCCTGCGTGCGCTGCTGGGCGAAGAGGCCCCGCGCGGCTTGGCCAAAGGTGGGCCAATAAGCGTGGTGCTGGCCGACGAGCTGGTGCACCTGTGGCAGGTGCCGCCCCCGTCCGGCGCCTCGCGTCTGGGCGACCTGCAGGCTGCCGCCGCCTTCCGCTTCCAGGGCCTGTTCGGCGTGCCTGCGCACGAGTGGCGCATCAGCGCCGACTGGCACGCCACCCGTCCGTTCCTGGCCGCCGCGGTTCCCGCCGGCTTGATGGAGCTGCTGGAAGGCCTGGCGCGCGAACACCGGTTTGCCCTGGTCGAGGTGGTGCCCCAGTTGGTGGCCGCGATGAACGCGTGGCGCCGCCTGCGCCGGCCTGGCGCCTGGTTCGGGCTGGTGCACGGCGGCGTGCTCTCGCTCGCGGCCTACGAGGGCATGGCGCTGGCCGCCGTACGCACCGCACTCATTCCGGACGGGGCCGACCGCGACTGGCTGGAAGCCCACGTGGCGCGGGAAGCGCTGCGGGTGGGCGCGGAGCGCCCCGAACGCCTGCAGCTGTGCGGGGCGGTGCCCGCCGGCTGGGCCAGTTCGGCCGGCCGTCTGAAATTTGCCTGCACCCTGCTGGAAGACGACAGCAGCGGCGACTGGCCGCTGCACGTGCGCCTGGCGCGCACAGGAATCCCCGCATGAAGCCTGTCCATATCGATTTCGCGCCGCGCTCGCTGCGGCGCACCCTGTTCCGCACCCCGGCCAGCAGCGCCGCGCTGCTGGCCGCCATTGCCTCCCTGTGCTTCAGCGCGGCGATGCAGTTCAAGGCTTACCGGGAAGAGCGCGAGCAGCTCGACGCCCTGCATGTGGCGCTGGCGGCGCGCAGCCAGGCCGCGCGCCCGGCGCTTGCGGTGCAGCCGAAGCTGGCGCTGCCGGAAGCCCAGGTGCAGGCGGTCAACGACGCCGTCATGCAGCTCAATGTGCCGTGGCGCGACCTGTACGAAGCCGTGCGCGCGGCCACGCCGTCCAACGTGGCCTTGCTGGCGCTGGAACCGGATGCCAAGCGCCGCACCCTGCGCATCACCGCCGAGACCCGCAACAGCGACGACATGCTGGCCTACGTGGCCAGGATGCAGGAACAAAGCTGGTTCGGCTCGGTCGTGTTGACGCGCCATGAGATCGCGGAGCAGGACCCGAACCGGCCGCTGCGCTTCCAGGTCGCTGCGCAATGGGGGACGCCATGAACACCGCCGCCTTGCCGACGCTGTGGCTGCGCCTGCAGCTGGCGCTGCGCCGCCTCAACCCGCTCGTCGCAGCTGGCGTCGTGCTGCTGCTGGCGGTGGCCGGCGCCATGATGTGGACCGCCATGGCGCGCGCCGAGGTGGCGCGCGAATACGCGGCGGCGCGCCTGCAGGCGGCGGTGCCTGCGCCGCCTCCGGCGCCGGCACCGCCCCCGAGCGCCGACCAGAACCTCGCGCATTTCTACGGCGCGCTGGGCGAGCGCGCCCAGGTCGAGCGCCAGCTCAAGGTATTGTTCGCGCTGGCCCAAAAGAATGGCCTGCTGCTGCGCCAGGGCGAATACCGCAGCAGCCATGACCGCACCGCCAGGCTGTACACCTACCAGATCAATCTGCCGGTGACCGGCAACTATGCGGCGATCTGGCAGTTCGCTTTCGACGCGCTGCGCGCGGTGCCGCATGCCTCGCTCGACGACGTAAGCTTCCGGCGCGACGCGATCGGCATCGACAAGGTGGAAGCGCGGCTGCGCATGACGCTGTATTTGTCGGCCGCACCGGGAGTGCCGCGATGAAGCCGCGCCACCTTGCCATGGGCGCGGCGCTGGTGCTGGCCGCCGGCCTGGTCGTGTTCGGCGACCGCACGCCGGAGGACGCGGTGGCCGAACCGGTCGAGCGTGTCCCGGCCACGGTGGCCGTAACCGCGCCGGCGGGCATTGACGCCGTTCCTGCAGCGAAGACCGGTGCGCCGGCGATCCTGCGCCTGGTGCCGCGCGAGACCCTGATCGGCGGCGACGAGGACCGCTTCGGCGCCGCCGACGGCGCCGACAAGGGCGCGGTCTTCGGTCCCCAGGACTGGACCCCGCCGCCGCCGCCTCCGCCACCGCCCGAACCGGCGCCACCGCCGCCGGCCCCGGTCGCGCCGCCGCTGCCTTTTACTTATATCGGCAAGTCGCTGCAGGACGGCGCCTGGGAAATCTACCTGGCGCGCGGCGACCGTACCCACCTGGTGCGCGAAAACATGGTCATCGACGGCACCTACCGCGTCGACGCCATCAAGCCGCCGGTGCTGACCCTGACCTACCTGCCGCTGAACCAGGTTCAGCAGCTTAATATTGGAGTATTCGACTGATGGTTCGTATCCGGAATACCGCGCTGGCAGCCTGCATGAGTTTCGTGCTGCTGGCCGGCTGTGCGGGGCAGCGCGCCTACCAGGAAGGCAATGCCCTGGTCGCGAAGGACCAGGTCGCGGCCGGCCTCGTGAAATACCAGGAGGCGGTGGACGCCGACCCGAACAACGCCCAGTACAAGACGGCGTACCTGCGCGCGCGCGACAGCGCCGCCGGGCGTTTGCTGGGCCAGGCCGAGGCCGCCCTGGGGGCTGGCCAGGCCGAACTGGCGCTGCAGGATTACCGCCGCGTGCTGGCCTTCGATCCGGCCAACGAGCGCGCCCGCGCCGGCCTGCGCGCGATCGAGGCCGACCGCCGCCACAACGGCATGATGGAAGCGGCCCGTATCGCCTTCGAGAAGAACGAGCTCGATACCGCGCGCCAGAAGCTCGCCGCCGTGCTGACCGAACGCCCGGGCCACGAGCCGGCGCGCCAGCTGCTGCTCGAGGTCAACGCCAAGGCCGAAGCCGCGCCCGCAGGCGAAGCCGCGCTGGCCGCGAGCTTCCGCAAACCGATCAGCCTGGAATTCCGCGACGCCCCGCTCAAGCAGGTGTTCGAGATCATCTCGCGCCACTCGGGGCTGAACTTCGTCTTCGACAAGGACGTCAAGGCCGATACGCGCACCTCGATCTTCCTGAAAAACAGCACGGTGGAGGCGGCCGTGTACTACCTGTTGATGACCAACCAGCTCGAGCGCCAGGTCATGGACGGCAACACCATCCTGATCTACCCGAACATCGCGGCCAAGCTCAAGGAATACCAGGAGATGACGGTCAAGACCTTCTTCCTGGCCAATGCCGACGCCAAGAACATCGCCAACACCTTCAAGACCATCCTGAAGTCGCGCGACGTGGTGGTGGACGAAAAGCTCAACCTCGTGATCCTGCGCGACAGCCCGGAAGCGGTGCGCGTGGCGACCCAATTGGTGGCCCTGCAGGACGTGCCCGAGCCGGAAGTCATGCTCGACGTCGAGGTGCTCGAGATCAAGCGCAGCCGCATCACCGACCTCGGCATCGCCTGGCCCGGTTCGCTGTCCTTTGCCCCGCTGGCGGGGCTGGATGGCGCGCCGCTGACCATCGACGACCTGCGCGGCCTGAACCGCGGCAACATCGGCGTGATCAGCGAATTGAGCGCGACCGTCAACGCCAACAAGACCGACGGCGACTCCAACACCCTGGCCAATCCGCGCATCCGCGTGCGCAACAAGGAAAAGGCCAAGGTCGTCATCGGCGACAAGATCCCGAACATCTCGACCACGATCTCCTCGGGCGTGGGCGGCTTCGCGTCGGAATCGGTGAATTACGTGGACGTGGGCCTGACCCTGAACGTCGAGCCGACCATCTACCTGAACAACGAAGTGGCGATCCGCATCTCGCTGGAAGTGAGCACCCTGGGCGAATCGGTGACGACCCGTTCGGGCACCGTGGCTTACCGCATCGGCACGCGTTCGGCGACCACGCTGCTGCAATTGAAGGATGGCGAGAACCAGGTGCTGGCCGGCCTGATCAGCAATGAAGACCGCTCCAGCGGCAGCAAGGTGCCGGGTATCGGCGACCTGCCGATCGTCGGCCGCCTGTTCGGCAGCACCCGCGACCAGAACGACCGCACCGAGATCGTGCTGTCGATCACGCCGCGCCTGGTGCGCACCGTGCAGCGCCCGCCCGCGTCGGCATCGGAATTCGGCGCCGGCACCGAGGCGAGCTTCCGCCGCCGTCCCGACAGCACAGTGCGCGCACCGGTGCAGCTGCCGGGCGTGGCCGGCGCCGCCGCTGCCGCCGCCGCGGCGCGCGCCGCGGGCACGGTGCAGCCTCCGGCTGGTGCTGCGGCCACGCCTGGCGCGCCGGCCGCGCCGGTCTCGGTGCCGCCGTCCGAATTGCCGGTGACGCCGCAGGTCGGCTCGCCGCCATCGGCGCCGCCCGGCGCCGTGCCCGCGCCCGCGCCAGGCACGACGCAGCCGGCCGCGCCGCCCGTGACCATCCAGGTCATTCCGGTCCCGCCGCCTCCGCCGGCCACGCCAGCCACCCAGCAATGATGCAATGAGAACGCGCGGCTTCACGCTCATCGAGCTGTTGGTGACGCTGGCGATCCTGGCCCTGCTGGGAACGCTGGTGTTGCCGGTGGCCCAGGTCACGGCCCAGCGCCGCGACGAGGTGGAGCTGCGCCGCGCCTTGCGCGAGATCCGCGCCGGGATCGACGCCTACAAGAAGGCCAGCGATGAAGGCCGGGTGGCCAAGACTGCAGGCAGCTCCGGCTATCCGCCGCGCCTGGAACTGCTGGCCGAGGGCGTGCGCGACCTGCGCAGCCCCAGGCAGGCCAGGATCTACTTCATGCGGCGCCTGCCGCGCGACCCCTTCAATCCCGATCCGGAACTGGCGGACGCCGCCACCTGGGGCAAGCGCAGCTACGCCAGCGAACCGGACGAGCCGAAAGAGGGCGACGACGTCTACGACGTGTACTCGAGCTCCGAAAAGCTTGGCCTGAACGGTATCCCCTACAAAAAGTGGTGAGCACGATGCGCTTCCTCCCGCGGCGCCTGCGCGCCTTTACCCTGATCGAGCTGCTGGTGGTGCTGGGCATCGTGGCCCTGTTGCTGACGCTCGCCGTGCCGCGCTTCTTCCCGAGCATCGACAGTACCAAGGAAACCATCCTGCTCGAGAACCTGCGCAACACACGCGCCATCATCGACCAGTTCCATGCCGATACCGGGCGCTATCCGGAGTCGCTCGAGCAGCTGGTCGAGAAAAAATACCTGCGCGAGCTGCCGATGGACCCGATCCTGGAATCGCGCGAAGGCTGGATCGTCGAGCCGCCTCCGGAAGGCGAGCAGGGCGCGGTCGGCAATGTCCGCAGCGGCGCGCCCGGCGCCGGCCGCAAGGGCACGGCCTACGCGGAGTGGTGAGGTGCGGGCAAGCATGCGCCGCCATCAGGCCGGGTTCACCTACCTCGGCCTGATCATCTTTGTCTTCATCATCGGGATGGTGGGCGCGGCGACCATGAAGATCGGCGCGCTGCTGCAGCGTGCCCAGGCCGAAAACGAGTTGCTGGAGATCGGCGCGCAGTTCAGCACCGCTCTCAAGAGCTATGCCGAGGCCACCCCGCGCGGCCAGCCGCCGCAGCCGCTGACGCTGCAGGAATTGCTGCGCGATCCGCGCTTCCCCAATCCGCGCCGCCACCTGCGCAAGATCTTCGTCGACCCGGTCACCGGACAGGCCGAATGGGGCCTGGTGCGCGCGGGCGAGGGTGGGCGCATCCTCGGGGTGCATAGCCTGTCGCAGGCGCAGCCCCTGAAGCTCGCGAAGTTCGACGAGCGCTTCGCCAATTTCGAGAACAAGGCGCATCTGGCGGACTGGAAGTTCATGGCCGCGGGGCAGGGCGCCGTGCCCGCGCCACGCCCGGGAATGCCACAGCTCCAGCCGCAGATCACGATGGAGCGCCCACCGGAGTTGCCGGACGCGCCGGCCGCCGCCGCAGTCGCGGCCCAGGCCCCGATGCAGGAAGTGGCGCCGCCGCCGCGCCAGGCCGAGCCAGAACCGGAGCCGGAGCCGCCCACGGAAGTTCCGCCCGAGCAGGACGAGTCGGACGATGGGAAGAAGGAGGAGCAGGACAAGGAAGAGCCGAAGGAACCTCCGGACCAGCAGTCGCGCTAGTGGCCCTGCTGCCGCTTTAAAAAAATGCGGCCACACTCAAAGTCAGGCACGAGGCGGCGGTGGCGTGGACCGGTTGAATCCACAGCCACAAGCGGTCATTGGGGAACAAATGCCATATCTTTCAAACGAGCATCTTTACCGTAATCTTATGCAGAACTTCATCCATCGGTCACTTGGCGTGGCAGAGTTCGAGCAACGGTTCTTTGACCAGTGGCGCGCGGATCGTGACGCACAATGGAAGGCGATTCAAACCGGCAATGGCGTAAATGCGGACGAACGAGAGCTATGCGAAGTACTGGACCAAGCCTTTACCGCTCTAGATTGCTACACCCCGAACCCGACAAGCGCGCTTCACATTTCCGAGGCGCAGTTACGCTCAGAGATCACTCATCTGTTCGACACGCGTTGGCAGTCGGGCAAAACCTGAGGCTTCCAGCCACTTTAACCAGTGTTAAGAATTGATACCCGCGGCGAGCTGCAGTCACGTATAACCCAATCCTGAGACGAATTGCTTCGCCGGTAAACATTTCGTGATGTTGAACCGACGGTCGGAAGCAGCCGGTGAAAATCGGCTGGTACTGGCCGGAAGAAGGCACGTACTCCTGCGTACACCCAGCAGCATGCCAAGGGCTTTAAAGGCGGACCATCCTCAGCTGTAATGCAAATGCTCCGGCTGCCGTCCTGGGATTGTCTCTCTATCAGATGGTTCTACGAAGATTTGCATTCGCGTAAGGCATTCGCCGTACTGGCGAGCTGCCCTTGGGCCTTCGTTCATGGTAGGGTGCAGCTTCATTCTCAGGACACACTACGAAAAAATGCACGACCTATCCAAATATTCCCTGGCTCAGCTTCGCGCCCTCGACGTACAAATCATCGATGAGTTAAAAACTCGACATTTCCTTAGTGTGAGCAAAGCGCGTGAGCAAATTCTTCACATCGCTCGGAACGCCGGACTGTCTGAAAAGCAGCTCCGCGCCGTCAAAGTCGCTAAAACGCCAAAGCAGGGTCGAGTGCAGGTCACCTACCGCAATCCGGACGATCCGAACCAGCAATGGAGTGGCCGGGGGCGCCAGCCGGCATGGGTCAAGACGTGGATCGCATCTGGAAAGTCCCTCGAGGATGCAAAGGCCTGATTGCAAACGCGGCATGCCGGTGCCGGCCGCCTGAGCTCATTTCGCGCGGATATGACTTTTTCCATTTCGAGACAGTTTCGTGATACGCGCGCCTGCCTTCCTTGTCCTGGATGGACGCTGACCTAGACTGAAGTACCGCAAGGCCAACGCCGGCTTTGCGGCATCCGACGCCCGCCACAAGGCTGATTCGGCGTGACGCCTGTCCAAAGGTTTCTGCTTTGCGAAGGAACGATCATGCGACCCCTATCCCTCCTGATGTCCGCATCCCTGCTCGTGCTTGCCGCTGGCGCCGGTGCGCAGACCCAACCCTACCCGAGGCCCGATACTGCGCCGGTCTCGACCGTAACGGTGACGGCCCCTGCCAAGGCGATCCGGCTCATGCCTGACGAAATCAAGCAGATTGCGGGAACCTATGACATGGCCAATGGCTGGCGACTGGAAGTGAGCGGCAGGCCGGCATACATCGACGCGACCATCGATACCGAAAAGCCGATGCGGCTCAAGGCAGTGTCGAAGAACAAATTCGTCTCCGGCGACGGCAACGTGACGATGGAATTCAACCAGGGCACGGGCGAGGACATGAAGCTCAGTTATGTACCCGACCCCAGCAAGCCATCGATGGTGTCGATCCCCGCGCAGAAGGCCAGGCGCTGAGCGCTTCTGGGCACTTGCCGCTTACTTTGCCCGTCGCTTGAAGTCGCGCGGCCGGAAGCCCAGCGCGATCAAGACCGCGAAATAGGCCAGTGCCGCGGCCGAGATGATTGCCGCCAACAGGCCGGCGCGCAGCAGCGGCGTGGCCCGCAGCGCGATCCAGTCGAACTGCGCCTGGGCGAACCACGAGACCGCGCCCATTACCGTCACCGCGACCAGCAGCTTGAACAGGAATTTACCCCAGCCCGGCTGCGGCACGTAGATCCGGCGGCGGCGCAGGCCGGCGTACAGGAAGGCCGCGTTGATGCAGGCTCCGACGCCGATCGACAGGGCCAGGCCGGCGACGCCGAACAGCGGCACGAACACCAGGTTCATCAGCTGGGTCGCCACCAGCACGCCCACCGCGATCTTGACCGGCGTGCGCACTTCCTGGCGCGCGAAGAAGGCCGGCGCCAGGGTTTTCACCAGGATGAAGCCGAGCAGGCCGGCGCTATAGGCCATCAGCGGCATCGACGAGGCGGCGACATCCGCCGCATCGAATTTACCGTAGTGGAAGAGGGTGGCGATCATCGGCGTGGCCAGCGTGGCCAGGCCCACCGCCGACGGGATCGACAGCAGGAAGGTCAGGCGCAGGCCCCAGTCGAGCAGGGACGAGTATTCGTGGGTGTCGCCCTCGGTATTGGCCTTGGCCAGGCCCGGCAGCAGGATGGTGCCCAGGGCCACGCCAAGCAGCGCGGTGGGCAGCTCCATCAGCCGGTCGGCATACTGCAGGGCCGTGACGGCGCCGGCGGCCAGCGCGGCCGCGATGGTGGTGTTGATGAGCAGGCTGATCTGGGCCGCCGCGACGGCGAACACGGCCGGCCCCATCTTGCCGAGCATGCGGTGCACGCCGGCGTCGCGCAGGCCGACCAGCGGATTGAGCGAAATGCGCGGCAGCATGCCGAGCTTGATCAGAGAAGGCAGTTGCACCGCCACCTGCAGCACCCCGCCGATGCACACGCCCACGGCCATCGCATAGATTGGCTGTTCGAAATAATCGGACATCACCAGGGCGGCAAAGATGAACGACAGGTTCAGCAGCACCGGGGTAATCGCCGGGATCTTGAACTGGCGCCAGGTGTTGAGGATGCCGCTCGACAGGGCCACGAAGGCCATGCAGGCGATGTAGGGGAACATCATCTGGGTCATCACGACCGCGGCGTCGAAGGCCGCCGGCTCGCGCTGCAGCCCGCCGCCGATCCACAGGATCAGTACCGGGGCGGCCACGATGCCGGCGATGCTGACCAATATGGTGGCCCAGATCAGTACGGTGGCGACATGGTCGACCAGGGTCTTGGTGGCGTCCTGGCCGTGCTTGGTCTTGTATTCGGTGAGTATCGGAACGAAAGCCTGGGAAAACGCGCCCTCGGCGAACAGGCGCCGCAGCAAATTGGGCAGGCGGAAGGCGATGTTGAAGGCGTCGGTGAAATTCGAGGCGCCGAAGGCGGCCGCGAACAGGCTGTCGCGCAACAGGCCTGTGACGCGGGACACCATGGTCATGCTGGAAATGGCGGCGAGGGTACGGAGCAGGTTCATGGGCGGGGATTATACTTGGGCAACACCGCGCCGGTCCCGGCACACAGGGCCGCGCGGGCAATTTATTCGGTTTACAGGTGTGGTGCAGACGACAATTATTGATTTATGAATTGCCGTCACCCGATTCCTTCGCTATAATCGTGGGCTGTACTGAATTCTGTTAGCAGACACCAATCGTTGGGCAGGCACTGAAAGCGCCGGTTTCACTCGCTAATGTTTGCCAACGCAACTTGACCCCGATTTAGGAAATTTCATGGCAAATACCGCACAAGCGCGCAAACGCGCTCGTCAAGCAGTTAAGCAAAACGCACATAACTCGGCACAGCGTTCGACCCTGCGCACCGCAATCAAGGCTGCCCGCAAGGCGATCCAGGCTGGCGACAAAGAAGCTGCAACCGCTATCTTCCAGCAATCCGTGTCGAAGATCGACAGCATCGCTGACAAGAAGATCATCCACAAGAACAAAGCAGCGCGCCACAAGAGCCGCCTGGCTGCAGCCCTGAAAGCACTGTCGGCCTAAGCCCCGTGCGTGCGGCCTCGGCCGCGCAGGCAGTTCTGTGCAGAAGAAAGACCCGCCCGACCATTGGTTCGGCGGGTTTTTTTGCTTGCCGCAAGTGGGAAGGGCAGGGGATAAAGCCGAATCTGCCGTTGTATCGTAGGGTGGGCGGGTCCTCCCGCCCGCGCGTTCAAATCACGTATGAAATGCCGAGCCGGTTTGCACGCTCGGGATGAACGCGCGGGCGGCAGAGCCGCCCACCCTACGAAAAGCGTCAGGGCCGCCGGGCCTGCGGGCAGGCCTCCCGGGCGTCCCTCCCGGCCAATGGCGGATACCCTAAAACCGTGGCGCCCAGTAAAATACTGGTGCATAATGTGAAACGCCCGTCTTATGTCTTATAGAAGACCTGAGCAATACCACCTGTTTTAGACAACGCGCCAACCCGCGCGCATCGAGGAAAAAGCGTATGAGCAGTGATCAGACCATCATTTACACCCTGACCGACGAGGCGCCGCTGCTGGCGACCCACGCCTTCCTGCCAGTGGTCAGCACCTTCACCAAGCCGGCCGGCATCACGGTCGAGCAGAGCGACATTTCGGTCGCGGCCCGTATCCTGGCTGCCTTCCCGGAAAACCTGACGCCGGAACAACGCGTGCCGGATTCGCTGGCCGAGCTGGGCAAGAAGACCCTCGAGCCGAGCGCGAACATCGTCAAGCTGCCGAACATCTCGGCGTCGGTGGGCCAGCTGGTCGCCGCCATCGAGGAACTGCAGGCCAAGGGCTACAACCTGCCCGACTACCCGGCCAACCCGAAGACCGACGAAGAAAAAGCCATCAAGGCACGCTACGGCAAGTGCATCGGCTCCGCGGTCAACCCGGTGCTGCGCGAAGGTAACTCCGACCGCCGCGCGCCGCGCGCCGTCAAGGAATACGCACGCAAGAACCCGCACTCGATGGCCCCATGGTCGCCTGCCTCGCGCACCCACGTGTCGCACATGACCCACGGCGACTTCTACCACGGCGAAAAGTCGATGACCATCAACGGCGCCCGTGAAGTCAAGATGGAACTGCTGACCAAGTCCGGCCAGACCATCGTCCTCAAGCCGAAGGTTGCGCTGCAGGACGGCGAGATCATCGACTCGATGTTCATGAGCCGCAAGGCGCTGCTGGAATTCTACGCGGCCCAGATCGACGACGCGAAAGAGACCGGCGTGCTGTTCTCGCTGCACGTCAAGGCGACCATGATGAAGGTCTCGCACCCGATCGTGTTCGGTCACTGCGTGCGCATGTTCTACAAGGAAGCCTTCGAAAAGCACGGCGCCCTGTTCGACAGCCTCGGCATCAACGTCAACAACGGCATGGCCGACCTGTACAACAAGATCGCCGACCTGCCGGCCTCGCAGCGCGAAGAAATCGAGCGCGACCTGCACGCCTGCCAGGAACACCGTCCGGCGCTGGCCATGGTCGACTCAACCAAGGGCATCACCAACTTCCATTCGCCGAACGACGTCATCGTCGACGCCTCGATGCCGGCGATGATCCGCGCCGGCGGCAAGATGTACGACGCGAACGGCAAGCTCAAGGAAGTCAAGGCCGTCATCCCTGAATCGACCTTCGCCCGCATCTACCAGGAGATCATCAACTTCTGCAAATGGCATGGCGCCTTCGATCCGAAGACCATGGGCACCGTGCCGAACGTGGGCCTGATGGCCCAGCAGGCCGAAGAATACGGCTCGCACGACAAGACCTTCGAGATCACGGAAGCCGGCGTGGCCAACATCACCGACCTGGCGACCGGCGAAGTGCTGCTGTCGCAGAACGTCGAGACGGGCGACATCTGGCGCATGTGCCAGGTGAAGGACGCGCCGATCCGCGACTGGGTCAAGCTGGCCGTGACGCGCGCGCGCAACTCGGGCATGCCGGCCGTGTTCTGGCTCGACCCGTACCGTCCGCACGAGAATGAGCTGATCAAAAAGGTGCGCACCTACCTGAAGGATCACGACACCACCGGCCTGGACATCCAGATCATGTCGCAAGTCCGCGCCATGCGCTACACCCTGGAGCGCGTCAAGCGCGGCCTGGACACCATCTCGGTGACCGGCAACATCCTGCGCGACTACCTGACCGACCTGTTCCCGATCCTGGAACTGGGCACCAGCGCCAAGATGCTGTCGATCGTCCCGCTGATGGCCGGCGGCGGCATGTACGAAACCGGCGCCGGCGGCTCGGCACCGAAGCACGTGCAGCAGCTGACCGAAGAAAACCACCTGCGCTGGGATTCGCTGGGCGAGTTCCTGGCACTGGCCGTGTCGCTGGAAGACCTGGGCCTGAAGACCGGCAACAAGCAGGCTACCGTGCTGGCCAAGACCCTGGACGCCGCCACCGGCAAGCTGCTGGACAACCGCAAGTCGCCATCGCCGAAGACCGGCGAGCTCGACAACCGCGGCAGCCAGTTCTACCTGTCGATGTACTGGGCGCAGGAGCTGGCCGCGCAAACGGAAGACGCCGCACTGGCAGCCAAGTTCGCGCCGCTGGCCAAGCAGCTCTCCGAGAACGAGGCGAAGATCGTCGCCGAGATGCTCGAAGTGCAGGGCAAGCCGGCCGACATCGGCGGCTACTACAAGGCCGACGAAGCCAAGGTGAAAGCCATCATGCGCCCGAGCGCGACCTTCAACGCGGCGCTGGATGCGTTTGCTGCCTGATCGTCAGCGCTTGACATGAAAACGCCGACCTGAGGGTCGGCGTTTTTTTGTGCGCCCAGCATGGGCGCACTCTTGCGGGTGAAAGTCCCGTCGCGAGCTGACCACAGTGAGCGAAGCGAAACGCAACTGCGGAAGGGTGACCGACCGTGGGGAGGAAGC
>NZ_JCASIH010000015.1:0-95307 GCF_059685935.1 Telluria sp. ZT3P39 | reverse complement strand
TAACGTGTCGATCACCGTCAAGCTGATCAACCCGATCGCGATGGAAGAAGGCCTGCGTTTCGCTATCCGCGAAGGCGGCCGTACCGTCGGCGCCGGCGTGGTTGCCAAGATCCTGGGTTAATTTCGGTTAGCTGGATCGCTCCACGGGACAGCTGTCCCGTTGGGGCAACAGATGGGGGCAGACTTTTTGTCTGTCCCCATCTTTATGAGAGGGAAGGGTGATACAATCCCGCCTCTCAAGCAGTGCCGTAACACCTTTCACACATTGCCGGCTCCGAGCCGGAACGTTCTTTTAAAGGAAATAGCATGTCCGCTAACCAGAAAATCCGCATTCGCCTGAAGGCATTCGACTACAAGCTGATCGACCAGTCCGCACTGGAAATCGTCGACACCGCCAAGCGCACCGGCGCCGTGGTCAAGGGCCCAGTCCCACTGCCAACCCGTATCCAGCGTTTCGACATCCTGCGTTCGCCGCACGTCAACAAGACCTCGCGCGACCAGTTCGAAATCCGTACGCACCAGCGCCTGATGGACATCGTTGATCCTACCGACAAGACCGTTGACGCGCTGATGAAGCTGGACCTGCCAGCTGGCGTGGACGTCGAAATCAAGCTGCAGTAATCGCTTATTCGCCGGCGCAGCAATGCGCCGCGAAGCAAAGGCCGGGAAGTTCGCGAGAACTCCCGGCCTTTGTCATTATTTTTGCCATTTGGTAAAAATTTTCCGGTCTACCGCTGTCGCATTGCCATGCCGGGTTCCTCTCCTTAGTATGTCGAGGTCGAGAACAACGCGAGGAACACATGCAGCTCAGCCACAGCTTCAACAATGTCGCCACCAGCTTGCGCCGCGCTTCATGGCTGCAGCTCGCGGGCTACGGCTACCTCGCCTTCCTCGTGCTGATGTTCGCCAGGCAGGCCCTGCCTGCCGAGCTGTCGGCAGCGCTGCGTCCCTTCGGCCTGGTATTGCTGCTGGCCCTGATCGTTGCGAAAGACCTCGCGCATGCGCCCGAAGCGCTGGGCCGCCTGCGCTCCGCCAAGGGATGGGCCGAGCGCATTATCGCGCTGCTGCCGCCCGAGCTGGTCGGCATGTTCCGGGTGGACCGGCTGATGTGGACCGGCTTCGCCCAATGGCTATTGCGCCGTACCCCGGCGTCCGTGCCCGAGGGCGTGGAGCTGAGCTACCTGCGCCGCGGCTCCTACGGCACCGCGATCGGCGTGGCCATGGTGGCCCTGTTTCTCGAGCTGCCGATCAACGTCCTGCTCATCAACCTCTGGATTGCCGACGCGGATACCCGCTTCGTCATCCACCTGGCAGGCGGCATCGGCGTGCTGTATTCGGTGGTGTGGATACTGGGAGACCGCTGGCATGTGGGTGGCGGATGCCATGTGCTGCTTGACGGTGTCCTGCACTTGCGCGTCGGCGTGCGCAGCCGGGGCAGCATTGCCTTTCACGCGATCGAGCGCTGCGAGAGGGTGGATGAAGCCCCGGAACGCTGGCGCCGCCGCCACGGCATCCACGCCTCCGACACCCTGCTGGTCACGCCTTTCGACAAGCCCAACTGCGTACTGGTTCTGAAAACCGACGCCGAGGTCAGGCTGCTGCACTGGCAGGTGGAGCGCCAGGCGCCACGCTATGTGCTGATGTATGTGGACCGGCCGGAACTGCTGGCCAGCCACGTACACGGTGGTTCAATGCCGGCCATGGGCCATATGCCGGTCAGTTAAGAGCCGTCGCTCGTAGCGCGTTCAACACACGTATGCATCACGCCGCGGCATCCGGCACACGTGATTTGAACGCGCGGCCGGGAGAACCCGCCCACCCTACTGACCCTAGCCCTTCGAGCCGGTCTTCCAGCGCATGCCGAAGCCGAAGTGGCGGTCCATCAGTTCGTGCGCGCTGGTGCCGCCGGCCTGCTGGAAGTATTCTGCCAGCTTGGTCACCTGCATGCTGCCGCCGCGGTTCTCGATCAGCGCGATCGCGCACATGATCTGGTTGCCGCCGCCGTCGAGCCGCACTTCGATCGGCGCCTGATCCGGCGCGGCGATCGTCACCACACCGTCGGTCGCGGCCCAGTTGGGCACGCCCTCATAGATGAACGAGAAAATCAGCGCGCGCCGGATCTGGTCGAAGCGCTCGCCATTGATGTAGAGGTTTTCGCCGCCGCTCACCGCCCCGGTGCGGTCGTCCGCATCGAGCTTGATGAAGGGCTCGCGCTCGAAGTCGCCCCAGGAATTGCCGAGCGCCTGCACCAGGCCACGGCGGCCATCGGCCAGCTCGTACATGCAGCCCAGGTCAAGGTCGATGCCGCCGCGGCCCTTGCGGCCGGCGCCGGCGCCGGCGATCAGCTTGTCGAAGAAGCCGGTCTTCTGCGGAGGCGGTGGAGCCGCGGTCGACGACTGGTTCCAGTTCAGGTTCACATGGATGCGGCCGAAGCCTTTGCCGGCGCGCTTGTCGAGCGAGACCTTGTCGCCGCGCTTTTCCAGCGTGACTTTCGACAGCGAGACCTTGGCGGCGGTAGGCGCAGGGGAGGGCGCCGCAGCCGGCGCCGCCTTGGGCGCCGCTTCGCTGCCGCCGAAATGCGCCAGCAAGGCCGACAGCCCGCCATTGAAACCCTGGCCGACCGCGCCGAAGCGCCAGGTCCCGTCGCGCCGGTACAGTTCCGCCACGATCACCGCCTTTTCGTCGCCGAAGTCGGCGCCCGACCACGGGAAGCGCAGCGCGCTGCCGATGCTCAGGGAGCAGGCGCCCAGCGAGCGCATGGTCTGGGCGCCGTCGATGGCGGCGACAAACACCAGCTTGGCAATCGATGCCGGCAGCAGGTCGAGGTTCACGGCGAAGCGGGAAGCCGCGCCCCCCAGTTCCAGCCGTACCGCGCCCTCGGGGCTGGCCAGCTGGTTATAGAACACCATGTAGCGGTCGTCCGCCAGGCGCTCGGACGCATCCAGCCCGAAGCAGGACACGTCGACCGACATGCCGGGCGCCTGCAGTTCGATGTCGACCGTGAAGGCGCTGCCGCAGCCGAGATCGAGCAGTTTTCCTTTTTGCCCGCGTGCGAACTGGTTCATGTGGGTTCTCCTTCCAGTGAGGTGCGGCGTCCGGCATCGAGGCCATGGGCGCCGAAGCGGTGCGATTGTTCGACCAGGCGCTCGGCCCAGGCGCGGTGGGTGGCGACTTCGCACATGGCGTCGTCCATGCGGAAAACTGCCGGGCTGGCGTCGTCCAGGATGGCGCGCGCCACTGCCAGGTCTTGCGGGCGCACCTTGTAATGCTGTTCGATCGGGCCGATCTGGGTCGGGTGGATCGCCGTCTTGCCGACCATGCCGTAGGCGAGATCTTCGACTACCTCCTGGTCGAGCAGCTCGGGCAGGTCGAGGTATTCGAACACCGGCGCGGTGAGCGCGAAGCCGTACGGGCGGAAGGTGGTCACCAGGCGCGCGATGACGGGGCCCAGCGGCGTGCGGTAGATCGTCATGCTGCGCGGGCGGCGCAGGCCGAGCAGGGCCAGCAGGTCGTTGCCGCCGATGCGCAGGCAGACGATGCGCTGGCGCACGCCGGGGGCATCGAATGCCGCGCGCAGCTGCTGCATCTCGCTGTCGCAGAATACTTCGGCCGTCTCCAGCGTCGGCATCAGGACGTGATCGGTATCGCGCACCAGGCGCAGATACGTGTCGAAATTGTGGCGGGTGACCTTCGGCAGCACGAAGCCGGTCAGCTTGTCCACCCCTGGCATCGCCAGCACGCGCTCCATCACTTCCGGATTGCGCACCCGGACGAAACGCTCGGCGGGAATCTCCTCGATCATGTTCGCCAGCACGACCGACAGGTTGAACAGCGACCAGCTCAGCTCACGCTCGGCGATGGCGTCCTCGAGGCAGAAGATCAGCGAGCGCGCTTGCGGCAGCTTCTCGCCGTTGGCGATTCCAGCGAGGTCTTTATGATTGGCGGGCACGTACAGGGACGCGCCCATCGACTTGATCCGGTTAGCCATCTAATGCATTCCTGATGAGCGATACAGCATGATAGGGGAGCAGCGGGTCGATCTCGACCGGCACCTGCTTTTCTTCGGCCAGCGCCTCCAGGTGCGCAACGTCGGGTGCGCCGGATTCGCGCAGCACCAGCAGGCGCGGCACGCGCCGCAGCAACACGCGGGTGGCTTCGCCGATGCCGGGCTTGATCAAATTGACATCCTGGATGCCATAGCCTGCCATGGCCCGCGCCAGATAGGCGCGCGACACTTCGCCGGCCAGCGCCGCGTCCAGCGCCTTGGCAGCGGGCAGGCCGTTCGCGGCCCGTGCGGCGGCCAGCGCCACCAGCGCATCGGCGAAGCGCTGCGACTGGTCGTGCTGTGCATACTCGCCGTAATACACGCAGCCATGGAAGTCCTGTGGGCCGATGCGCTCGTCCAGCACCGTGCGGCTCACCAGCCCGGATACGGTCGCGTTCAGGATACTCGAGGGGATCAGGTAATCCTCGCCCGACGCCGCGCAGGCGGCGGCACCGGCCAGGTCCGACAGCACGTACAGGCCGCTGTCGATGCGCGTGTCCTGCGCCGCATTGAAGGCGGAGACCGACAGCGCCAGCTCGCGCGCGATCACGCCCTTGCCGGTCCAGCCATCCACGAACACGATCGATTCCGGATGGTGGCCTTCGGCCAAAATGTGGCGCAGCGCTGCAGCGTCCAGGCCGCGGTCGCGCACGATCGATACCGAATAATGAACAGCCGCGCGCCCGAACACTTCGCGCAGCAGGCGCGCCACCACCACGCCCACCGGGGTGCCCGCCCGCGCCAGCGAGACCAGCGTGATGTCGCCCGCGCGCCGCGCCGCAATGAGTGCGCCAAGGCGCAGGCAGTCCTGCGCCATGCGCGCGTTGTTGGCGCGGCAAGCCTCGTCGAACAGGGCCATGTAGCGCGCCGACGGCACCGATTCCGGCGAGAGCAACTGGCTGTAATGCTTCTTCCCGGACTGGATCAGGCGCTCCTTTTCAAGCACGCTGGTGAAGGCCTGCGCCGCCAGGGGCGTGAGCAAAAACTCCACCTCGCCGCTGCGGTAGCTGCCCGAAAAGCTCACAGCGCCCCCACCGTGATGCGGGCCAGCTGGGTGGCGCGCGGCACGATCGCATAGTCGCAGGCCGCCATGAAGGGCGCGTCCGAGCGGCTGTCGCCCATGCCGAAGGTGACGATGTCGCCATGCTCGGCGCGCAGCAGTGCGGTCACGCAGGCCACGGCATGCGCCTTGTCGAGCGCCTTCGGCAGGATTGCCAGGTTGTTGCCGTTGCGGTGGACCACGTAGTCCTTGTTGCCGTCCGCGATCCAGGGCCGCACCACCTCGTCTTCGATCGGCGCCAGGCGCGCGTGCTGCTTGTCGGGGTCTTTCACGACCAGGAAGAAGGGCGTGGCGAAATCCTCGATCATGCGCGCACGTCCGCCGAAGCCGGTGCGCGCCGCATAGGCGTCGATGTGCTGCGCGAGCTCCTGCAGGCCGGGCAGGGCGGCGTGCATGGCCTCGCGCATGCCTTCCAGCCAGGGCTTATGCGCGCTGCCGTCGGGCTGCAGCACCACGCCGCCGTAATTGATGATGGCGTAGCTGTCGAACGGCAGGTGCACGCGGCGCAGGCCGTCCAGGTCGCGCGCCGTGGTCGGGATGACCGTCATCCCGTCCTGCACGAAGGCCAGGAAGGCGCGCTGGGCACGGGTGGTGTACGAGCAGATGCTGCCATCCTTGTAATAGGCGGCCGGCTCCAGGGCATCCGCCCCGTTGCACTTCTCGAAGGTCTGGAACAGCGTGTCGTCCAGGTCAGCGAACAGGAACTTCTTCAACTTGGTCCTCGGTCAGGAAATGGAACAGGCGCGCATCGAGCTGGCCGGCCAGCTCGCGCAAGGCGGGGCTCACGGCGGTCTCGTGGCAGACCAGCACGTGGTCGTACTGGCCGGGCGCGACGTTGTAGATGAAATTGGCGACGCCTTCGCCGTAATTGTCCGGGAAGGTCAAGGCATGGCTCACCGCGCCCCAGGTCAGGATGGGCGAGCGCGTGGTCGACTGCACCATCACGTTCACGCCGCGCCGTTCCAGCGCCGCGCCCAGCAGCATGGCCGCGTGCATGAATTCGCCGGTGCCGAGCACCAGCACCGATGCACCAGGGGCGAATTCGCCGGACAGCTGCACCGCCAGCGCCTCCGCCGCAGGCAGGGCGCCAGACAAACCAAGGCGCCCGAAGCGCGTGCTGGCGCCGCGATCGGCGTCCGGATCATAGCGCTGCGCTTCGCCCGCCGGCACCGTGTACTCGCCCGGCGTGAAACGGTATTCGCCGCTGACCAGCGCGCCCATGCTCACCGGCAGGCCGAAACGCTCGCCCAAAGCGTCGGTGGCCGCCGCGCCCATGAAATTGGTGATCGTCGCCAGGTGCACGCGCTCGATCCCCGGATTCAGGCGGCGGCAGGCATCCGTCAGGTTCAGGAAGGTGTTGCCGGTACTGGCCTCGTCGTCCACCAGCACCAGGGTGCGGGCGTTCAACAGCAGCGCCTGCAGCGCGCGGTCTTGCGGCAGGTGCAGGAACTGGCGCGGCGCGTGGCTGTGCGCTTCCTCGAATTCGATCAGGGGGCCTGCACCCACGCGGTAGCGCGTGGTGTGCACGAACAGGGCAGGCTGGCCCGGGTGGGCGCGCAGCCAGGCTTCGAACACGCCCTGGCCCAGGCCGATTGCGGTTTCGGCCATGGCGATGAAGACCACGGGGCCGTCGACGTTGGGCACGGTCGCGGCCAAACGGTCGTGTATGGCGATCATGTTCGATGGCTTCACCGGCCAGTGCTTGCCCAGCACCTTGCTCAGGAACAGGAAGCCGCGTTTCGCGTTGGCCCGTGCGGCAAAGCCGAGCAGCGCGTCGGCTTCTTCAAGGCCCTGCTCGAGCGTGAGCTCGAGCAGGCCGGTAGGCAGGGCCACGCTGCGGCGCGCGAGCGTCAAAGGATCGGAATTGGCATTCATGCCAGCTCCACTGCCTGCGCCACTTCGATCACGCGCATGCCGTTGCGGACTTCCTGCACCTCGACCGTGTCGAAGCCGTCGGCAAAGCCCTTCAATGCGATCCACGGCAGGTTCGGCCCGGCCGCACAGGCCATGCCGATTCCGCCCGACATGCGCGGGTTGATCTCCAGCAGGCGCACGCGGCGCGCCTCGCCCTTGCCCGATTCGCGGAACTGCACATTGAAGATGCCGTTCAGGCCATAGTCGCGCGCCAGATTGGTGGTCGCCTCGACGATCTCGGGACGCATGTCGATCAGCTGGCCGCTGCCGGCAGAGAGCTTGCGGCGCGCCACGGCCGCCACCAGCCGGCCATGGTCGCCCACGCAGTCGACGCTGTACTCGTGGCCATCGAGGAATTCCATCAGCAGCATGCTGCGGAACTGCCCCAGCTCGGCCAGGCCGCGGCGCAGGTCGGCGTAGCCGATGTGGTATTCGACGCCCGCCAGCAGCAGGGCGGCGCTGGAGCGCTCTTCGTCGATGACGGCAAAGCCCAGGCCATAGATCGAGCGCGAAGGCTTCAGGCACAGCTTCGCATGGCGCGGGCGCAGCTCGGCCCAGGCGGCGTCGAACTGCTCGACGTTCTCGAAGTGGCGGAACTCGGCCACCGGCGCCTGCGGCAGCTCGGTCTCGGCGTAGAAGCCGGCCTTGTCATGGATGAGCTGCAGCTTCGAGGGCGAGGCCGCGCTCAGTACGCGCGTGCCGATCGCCTCGAAGCGTTCGTGGTGCGCGGCCAACGTGGTCGCTTCGCGCCCCGGCACGAAGATGTCGACGCGGTGCTCGCGGCAGAAGGCCAGGCACCAGTCGACATAGGCGTTCGCTTCCAGCCCGGTGGGTTCGCTGTAGAACTCGTGCGCCAGGCGCGCGGCCGGGGTGTGGCGGTTGGCATTGCTGTGGATGATGGTGAAACGCCCGGCCGTATCGGCCTGGCGGATCAGTGTGAAGGCGGCGTAGATGGACGCGAACGTCCTGTTGTACCAGACGCGCATGGAGTCCTAAGTAGAAGTGGAAACATGCGCCCGCATGGTGGAGCGCGGGCGCAGTGAAGCGGATGAGTTCAGACGTTGACGCCGAACGAGCGGGCCAGCGGGCCCAGGCCGCCCTTGAAGCCCTGGCCGACGGCGCGGAATTTCCACTCGCCGCCATGGCGATAGAGTTCGCCGAAGATCATCGCGGTTTCGGTCGAGCTGTCTTCGGACAGGTCGTAGCGTGCGATCTCGGCTTCGCCGGCCGCGTTCAGGCAGCGGATATAGGCCTTGCCGACCATGCCGAAATTCTGGCGCCGCGCGTCGGCGTCGTGGATGGTGACGCAGAACGAGATCTTGTCGACTTCGGCGGGCACCGCGGCCAGGTCGATGGCGATCTTCTCGTCGTCGCCCGCGCCCTGGCCGGTCGTGTTGTCGCCTGCATGCACGACCGAGCCGTCGCTCGACTTCAGGTTGTTATAGAAGATGAAGTCGGTATCGCCGCGCACCTTGGCATCGGACTTGAGCAGGAAGGCGCTGCCGTCGAGGTCGAACGCGGCGCCGTCGGTCGAGCGCGGGTCCCAGCCCAGGCCGATGATGACCTTGGTGAGGCCGGGCGCTTCCTTGCTCAGGTTGACGTTGCCGCCTTTTTGCAGACTGATTGCCATACGAACTCCTTTTCTGTCAGGGATGCAGCCAGCGGTGCTGCCGCTACCGCTGCGCTGGCGCTTCGATCGACACGCCAATACCGCAGGCGTTGATTATGCAATTGTACACGGGGAGTATTCCATCGTTCCGGAGCAGGGGGTGTGCATGGGGCGGCGCTGCCGCGACCATGTCCGCGCACTTTTTTTCACAATTGGACAACACAGCTATTGCAAAACCTGCGCGACCGCCTTTATAATTCGGCTCCCCGGGCGGTTAGTTCAGTTGGTTAGAATACTTGGTCGACATCCAAGGGGTCGCAGGTTCGAATCCTGCACCGCCCACCAAAATTCCTCAGTAGTTCCAGATCGCAGGCTCCCCGAGCCTGCAGAGAAAAGACGGTTCCTCTGTCTTTTCTGCGCCGACCAGCAGGTCGGATTTCTTTCTTTCTCCAAGTGCAGCGGAAAACGCAACAGGGTCGACATACCCCCGAATCTCTTGTTGCGTCAAGCCTTTTTGCGCGCTATACTAGCCGGCTTCGGTACGGGTTTATCTTTTTTGCCCGCACCTTTTCCTGTAGTTAAATTAGCCCCGCCCAATCGTAGGTGGGAATGGAGAAAAAATGAGCCTGGGCCTTCTCGGTCGCAAGGTTGGCATGATGCGCATCTTCACGGATGACGGGGATTCGATCCCAGTTACCGTGCTCGACGTGTCGAACAACCGTGTTGCGCAAGTCAAAACTCCTGAAACTGACGGTTATACCGCTGTTCAGGTTGTATTCGGTCAACGTCGCGCTTCCCGCGTGATCAAAGCCGCCGCCGGTCACTTCGCCAAAGCTGGCGTGGAAGCCGGTACGATGCTGAAAGAATTCCGCATCGATTCCGCCAAAGCCGCTGAACTCAAAGCCGGCGACACCATCGATGCATCGATGTTCGAAGTGGGCCAGAAAATCGACGTGCAAGGCACCTCGATCGGTAAGGGCTACGCCGGTACCATCAAGCGTCACAACTTCGCCTCGGGTCGCGCTACCCACGGTAACTCGCGTTCGCACAACGTTCCTGGCTCCATCGGTATGGCCCAGGATCCAGGCCGCGTGTTCCCAGGCAAGCGCATGACCGGTCACATGGGCGACGTTACCGTCACCACCCAGAACCTGGAAGTCGCTCGTATCGACGCTGAGCGTCAACTGCTGCTGGTGAAGGGTGCCGTTCCTGGCGCCAAGAACGGCCAAGTGGTTGTCAAGCCAGCCGTCAAAGTCAAAGCCAAGAAAGGAGCTTAATTATGGAACTTCAGCTCCTGAATGAGCAAGGTCAAGCTGGCGCCGGCGTTGCCGCCGCCGATACCGTGTTCGGCCGCGAATACAACGAAGCCCTGATTCACCAGGTCGTGGTCGCCTACGCTGCCAACGCACGTAGCGGTAACCGCAAGCAAAAAGACCGTGAAGAAGTCAGCCACACCACGAAGAAGCCATGGCGCCAAAAAGGTACCGGCCGCGCTCGTGCTGGTATGTCGTCGTCGCCACTGTGGCGCGGCGGTGGTCGCATCTTCCCGAACTCGCCTGACGAGAACTTCACCCACAAAGTCAACAAGAAGATGTTCCGTGCAGGTATCTGCTCGATCTTCTCGCAACTGGCTCGTGAAGGCCGTCTGGTCGTTATCGAAAACCTGTCGATCGACGCTCCAAAAACCAAGCTGCTGAGCCAAAAGCTCCAGGGCATGGGCCTGGAATCGGTCATGGTGATCACCGACACCATCGAAGAAAACCTGTTGCTCGCCTCGCGTAACCTGCCGCACGTGCTGGTCGTCGAGCCGAAAGCAGCTGATCCGATGTCGCTGGTGTTCTACAAAAAAGTCCTGGTCACCAAAGCTGCACTGGCCAAGATCGAGGAGATGTACGCATGAGCGCCGCAATCAAATTCAGCGAAGAGCGCCTGATGAAGGTGCTGCTGGCTCCGGTCATTTCCGAAAAGGCGACTTTTGTCGCTGAAAAGAACGAACAGATCGTGTTCAAGGTTCTGCCGGATGCGACCAAGCCAGAAATCAAGGCTGCCGTCGAGCTGCTGTTCAAAGTCGAAGTGGAATCGGTGCAAACCGCAAACCGCGAAGGCAAGCAGAAGCGTTCGGGCCGTTTCACCGGTCGTCGCAACCACACCAAGCGCGCTTTCGTGGCCCTGAAGCCGGGTCAGGAAATCAATTTTGTCGAGGAGGCTAAATAATGGCACTCGTTAAGATGAAGCCAACCTCCCCAGGCCGTCGCGGCATGGTGAAAGTTGTGACCGAAGGCCTGTACAAGGGTCGTCCGTTCGCAGCACTGGTTGAAAAGAAATCGAAAACTGCCGGCCGTAACAACAACGGCCACATCACTACCCGTCACATCGGTGGTGGTCACAAGCAACACTACCGTATGGTGGACTTCAAGCGCAACGACAAGGACGGTATTCCGGCCAAGGTCGAGCGTATTGAATACGACCCGAACCGTACCGCGCACATTGCTCTGCTGTGCTTCGCGGATGGTCATCGTGCGTACATCATCGCCACCAAAGGCATGGCTGTCGGCGACGCCGTCATGAACGGCTCGGAAGCGCCGATCAAGTCGGGTAACTGCCTGCCAATCCGTAACATCCCGGTCGGTACCGTGATGCATTGCGTCGAAATGCTGCCAGGTAAGGGTGCCCAGATGGCCCGTACCGCCGGCGCCGGCGTCGTGCTGATGGCCCGCGAAGGCACCTACGCCCAGGTTCGCCTGCGCTCGGGTGAAGTTCGTCGCGTGCACATCGAGTGCCGCGCTACCGTTGGCGAAGTCGGCAATGCCGAACACAGCCTGCGCAAGATCGGTAAAGCTGGTGCGATGCGCTGGCGCGGTGTTCGTCCTACCGTTCGCGGTGTGGTCATGAACCCGGTCGATCACCCGCACGGTGGTGGTGAAGGTAAAACCGCAGCTGGTCGTCATCCAGTGTCGCCTTGGGGCCAACAGACGAAGGGTAAGAAGACGCGTTCGAACAAGCGTACTTCGTCGATGATCGTTTCGCGCCGCGGCAAGAAATAAGGGATAACACATGACTCGTTCATTGAAAAAAGGGCCGTTCGTTGACGCCCACCTGGTGAAAAAAGTCGAAGCCGCGCAAGCGAACAAAGACAAAAAGCCGGTAAAAACCTGGTCGCGCCGCTCGACGATCACGCCTGACTTCATCGGTCTGACGATCGCTGTGCACAACGGCAAGCTGCACGTGCCTGTGTACGTGTCGGAGAACATGGTCGGCCACAAGCTCGGCGAATTCGCGCTGACCCGTACGTTCAAGGGCCACGCCGCTGACAAGAAGGCGAAAAAATAATGGAAACTAAAGCAATCCTCAAAGGCGTGCGCCTGTCGGAACAAAAGGGCCGCCTCGTTGCGGACCTGATCCGCGGCAAGAAAGTTGACGCAGCACTCAACATTCTGCAGTTCAGCCCGAAGAAGGGCGCGACCATCATCAAGAAGGTTCTCGAGTCGGCTATCGCCAATGCGGAACACAACGATGGCGCCGACATCGACGAGCTGAAAGTCGTGCAGATCTATGTTGAAAAGGGCCCGATCCTCAAGCGCTTTACGGCTCGCGCCAAAGGCCGCGGCGATCGCATTTCGAAACAATCCTGTCACATTTACGTGACTGTCGGTAACTAAGGGGTCATACGATGGGTCAGAAAATCCACCCAACCGGCTTCCGCCTGGCGGTCACCCGTAACTGGGCATCGCGCTGGTACGCTGGCAACGGCAACTTCGCCGACATGCTGCAAGAAGATCTGGCAGCACGCGCATTCCTGAAAAAGAAGCTGAAGAACGCTTCGGTCGGCCGCATCGTCATCGAGCGTCCAGCCAAGAATGCACGCTTCACCATTTACTCGTCGCGTCCTGGTGTCGTGATCGGTAAAAAAGGCGAAGACATCGAAGTGCTGAAGACTTCGCTGGCGAAGATCATGGGCGTGCCCGTGCACGTCAACATCGAAGAGATCCGCAAGCCTGAGATCGATTCGCAGCTGATCGCCGACTCGATTTCGCAGCAGCTGGAAAAGCGCATCATGTTCCGCCGCGCAATGAAGCGTGCCATGCAAAATGCCATGCGTCTGGGTGCCGTCGGCATCAAGATCATGTCGTCGGGCCGCCTGAACGGCATCGAAATCGCACGTACCGAATGGTACCGCGAAGGCCGTGTGCCTCTGCACACCCTGCGCGCCGATATCGACTACGGCACCAGCGAAGCATCGACCACGTACGGCATCATCGGCGTCAAGGTCTGGGTCTACAAGGGCGACCGTTCGGTCACCGGCGAAGCACCAGTCATCGACACCCCGCCGGACGAGAAGAAGCCACGCGGACCACGTCGTGACGATGGCAAGCCATCGCGCGGCCCACGTCCAGCCGGCGGTGCCCGTCCAGCAACTGCAGCGCCAGTCGTGCGCGCTCGTCCAGCCGTCAAGCTGCCGACGCCAGCCGCCGCTGAGCCAGCTGAGAAAGCAGGAGAATAAGCATGCTGCAACCATCGCGCAGGAAGTATCGTAAAGAGCAGAAAGGCCGTAACACCGGCATTTCGCACACCCGCGGCACCGCGGTCTCGTTCGGTGAATTCGGTCTGAAGGCAGTTGCCCGCGGCCGTATCACTGCACGCCAGATCGAAGCGGCACGTCGCGCCATGACCCGTCACATCAAGCGTGGCGGCCGTATCTGGATCCGTATCTTCCCGGACAAGCCGATTTCGAACAAGCCGGCCGAAGTCCGTATGGGTAACGGTAAGGGTAATCCAGAATACTACGTCGCTGAAATCCAGCCAGGCAAAGTCCTGTACGAGATGGACGGCGTCGCTGAAGAACTGGCACGCGAAGCGTTCCGCCTGGCCGCTGCCAAACTGCCACTGGCTACCACTTTCGTGGTCCGCCAGGTCGGCCAATAAAAGGAGTTGAATATGAAAGCATCGGAACTCCTCGGCAAGGACCAGGAAGCCCTGCAAAAGGAGCTGAATGAGCTGCTCAAGGCCCAATTCGGCCTGCGCATGCAAATCGCTACCCAGCAGCTGGGTAACACTTCGCAGCTCAAGAAAGTACGTCGCGACATCGCACGTGTGAAGACCGTGATGAACCAGAAGGAAGCCAAATGAACGACACCACTAAAACGGCGCTGAAGCGTACGCTGGTCGGCAAAGTCGTGTCCGACAAAATGGACAAGACGGTGACCGTACTGATCGAGCGTCACGTGAAGCACCCGCTGTACGGCAAAATCATCGTGCGCTCGAACAAGTATCACGCGCACGACGAAACCAACCAGGTCAAGACCGGCGACACGGTCGAGATCACGGAAGGTCGCCCGATCTCGAAGACGAAAGCGTGGACGGTGACTCGCGTTGTGCAAGAAGCACAGGTCATCTAAGCTCTGAAATTTGTCTTGCGTGGCCCGCTGGTATCTGAGATACTAGCGGGCTTCGTTCATGTGTTGCCGCAGTTTGTCCCCCCTCGGTAAAGCGGCCTGTGTAACGGAAGTTATTTGGAAAGTCCATCACCCAAACATGGGGCTCCAGCAGGGGCGTCATGGCGGGACCAAGACTGACCGCAGGCCTACGGTTCACCGTGGGGTTTCTTCGGCTTAAGTTGGGAAAGAAAATACTATGATTCAAACCGAAAGCCGGCTCGAAGTGGCCGACAACACCGGTGCAAAAGAAGTTTTGTGCATCAAGGTGTTGGGCGGTTCCAAGCGCCGTTATGCGAGCATTGGCGACGTGATCAAGGTAACCGTCAAGGTTGCTGCGCCACGTGGTCGTGTCAAAAAAGGTGAAATTTACAACGCCGTGGTTGTGCGTACCGCCAAAGGTGTGCGCCGCCAGGATGGTTCCCTGGTCAAGTTCGATGGCAATGCCGCCGTCCTGCTGAACGCCAAGCTGGAGCCGATCGGTACCCGTATCTTCGGACCAGTGACCCGCGAACTGCGCACTGAAAAGTTCATGAAGATCGTGTCCCTGGCACCTGAAGTTCTGTAAGGATTCGACATGGATAAGATTCGTAAAAACGACGAAGTCATCGTTCTGGCCGGTAAAGACAAGGGCAAGCGCGGTGTCGTTCAGAAGCGTGTAGACGCTGAACACGTCATCGTCGAAGGCGTCAACGTCGCTAAAAAAGCGACCAAGCCTAACCCGATGACCGGTGTTACTGGTGGTATCGTCGACAAGACTATGCCGATTCACGTGTCGAACGTTGCGCTGTTCAACGCAGCGACCGGCAAGGCAGATCGCGTTGGCTTCAAAGACCAGGACGGCAAAAAAGTCCGCGTCTTCAAGTCGAGCGGCGAAGTAGTGAAGGGGTAAGAATAAATGGCCCGTCTCCAAGATATTTACAAAGAAAAAGTCGTCGCTGAACTGACCGAGAAATTCGGCTACAAGTCGGCGATGGAAGTGCCGCGCCTGACCAAGATCACCCTGAACATGGGTGTCGGTGAAGCGATCGCTGACAAGAAAGTGCTCGAGCACGCAACTGGCGACCTGACCAAGATCGCCGGCCAGAAGCCGGTCACCACCAAGTCGCGCAAGGCAATCGCAGGTTTCAAGATCCGCGAAGGCTATCCGATCGGTACCATGGTGACCCTGCGCGGTAACCGCATGTACGAATTCCTGGATCGCTTCATCACCGTGGCTCTGCCGCGCGTGCGTGACTTCCGTGGTGTGAACGGCAAATCGTTCGACGGTCGTGGCAACTACAACATCGGCGTCAAGGAACAGATCATCTTCCCTGAAATCGATTACGACAAGATCGACGCGCTGCGTGGCATGAACATCTCGATCACGACCACCGCTAAGACCGACGAAGAAGCCAAAGCGCTGCTCGCCGCCTTCAAATTCCCGTTCAGGAACTAAGAGCATGGCAAAACTTGCACTGATTAACCGCGAACAGAAGCGTGCAGACCTGGTGGAGAAATTCGCCGCAAAGCGTGCAGCTCTGAAAGCGATCATCAACGACCAGTCGAAGTCGGAAGAAGAGCAATACGAAGCACGCCTGAAACTGCAGGCACTGCCACGTAACTCGGCGCCGACCCGCCAGCGTAACCGCTGCGCAATCACCGGTCGTCCACGTGGCACTTTCCGTAAATTCGGTCTTGCCCGCACCAAAGTCCGTGAGTTCGCCATGAAAGGCGAAATCCCGGGTATGACCAAAGCCAGCTGGTAATAGGAGAATATGCAATGAGTATGAGCGATCCTATCGCCGATATGCTGACCCGCATTCGCAACGCACAAGTTGTCCAGAAAACCACGGTCGCAATGCCGTCGTCCAAAGTCAAGGTTGCCATTGCCAACGTCCTGAAGGACGAGGGTTACATTGAAGATTTCGCCGTGTCCACCGAAGGTGGCAAGTCGGAACTGAAAATCGGTTTGAAGTATTACACCGGCCGTCCGGTCATCGAGCGCATCGAGCGCGTCTCGCGTCCTGGCCTGCGCGTCTACAAGGGCAAGAACGAGATCCCAACCGTCATGAACGGTCTTGGCGTCGCTATCGTTTCGACCCCGCAAGGCGTCATGACCGACCGCAAAGCACGTGCTACCGGCGTCGGTGGCGAAGTGCTGTGCTACGTGGCTTAAGGAGTAGACATGTCTCGAGTAGCTAAGATGCCAATCGCCGTCCCGGCCGGTACCGATGTCGCGATCAACGCGTCGTCGATCACCGTCAAGGGCCCGCTGGGCACCCTGACCCAGGCCCTGAACGGCCAGGTCAAAGTAGAAAACAAAGACGGCACGCTGACTTTCGACGTGGTGGACGATTCCCGTGAATCGAACGCCATGTCGGGTACCCTGCGCGCCCTGGTCAACAACATGGTTACCGGCGTCACCAAGGGTTTCGAGCGCAAGCTGAACCTGGTGGGCGTGGGCTACAAGGCAGCAGTGCAGGGCAACGCCCTGAACCTGTCCCTGGGCTTCTCGCACCCGGTGCTGCACGCGATGCCGGAAGGCGTCACTGCAACCACCCCGACCCCGACCGAAATCCTGATCAAGGGTATCGATCGTCAAAAGGTCGGCCAAGTGGCTGCCGAAGTGCGCGCTTACCGCTCGCCTGAGCCTTACAAAGGCAAGGGTGTCCGTTATTCGGACGAAGTGGTGAAGCTTAAAGAAACCAAGAAGAAATAATCGGAGCTGACATGGACAAAAAAGAATCACGTCTGCGTCGCGGACGTCAAACCCGCATCAAGATTGCCCAGCTGGGCGTGAACCGTTTGTCGGTTCACCGCACCAACCTGCACATCTATGCGAACCTGACCAGCCCGGACGCAAAGGTGCTGGTGTCGGCTTCGACGCTGGAAGCTGAAGTGCGCGCTGAACTGGCTGGCAAGACCGGCGTCGGCGGCAACGCTGCCGCTGCTGCCATCGTCGGCAAGCGCGTCGCTGAAAAAGCACTGAAAGCAGGAATCACCGAAGTAGCGTTCGACCGCTCGGGTTTCCGTTACCACGGCCGTGTGAAGGCGCTGGCGGAAGCCGCGCGTGAAGCCGGTCTGAAGTTCTAAGGAAGAATCGTCATGGCAAAAATGCAAGCGAAAATGGCAAGCGACAAGCCGGATGATGGCATGCGCGAGAAAATGATCGCGATCAACCGCGTGACCAAAGTGGTCAAGGGTGGTCGTATCATGGGTTTTGCAGCGCTGACCGTTGTCGGTGACGGCGATGGCCGCATCGGCATGGGCAAAGGCAAGTCGAAGGAAGTTCCAGTCGGCGTGCAAAAAGCGATGGAAGAAGCCCGCCGCAACCTGATCAAGGTGCCCCTCAAGAACGGTACCCTGCACCACACCGTCACCGGTCGTCACGGCGCCTCGCGCGTCATGATGTCGCCAGCCAAGCCTGGTACCGGCGTCATCGCTGGTGGCGCAATGCGCGCTATCTTCGAGGTGATGGGCGTGACCGACGTGGTCGCCAAGTCGACCGGTTCGTCGAACCCGTACAACCTGGTTCGCGCAACGCTCGACGGCCTGTCGAAAATGAGCACTGCTTCCGACATCGCCGCCAAGCGCGGCAAGTCGGTTGAAGACATCCTGGGTTAAGGGGAAGAAAATGGCAAACACTGTCAAAGTTCAGCTCGTCAAGGGCCTGATCGGTACCCGTCAGGATCACCGTGCCACCGTGCGCGGCCTGGGTCTGCGTCGTGTCAACTCGGTCTCCGAGCTGCAGGACACCCCATCCGTGCGTGGCATGATCAACAAAGTCGCGTACCTCGTTAAAGTAGTCTCGTAAGCCTTCGGGCTTACGTACGGAGAAATCAATGGAACTCAATACCATTCAACCAGCTGACGGCGCCAAGCACTACAAGCGCCGCGTCGGTCGCGGTATCGGCTCCGGCCTGGGCAAGACTGCCGGCCGTGGTCACAAGGGTCAGAAATCGCGTTCGGGCGGCTTCCACAAAGTCGGCTTCGAAGGCGGTCAGATGCCTCTGCAGCGTCGTCTGCCGAAGCGTGGCTTCAAGTCCCTGAACGCAACCTTCAAGGCGGAAGTTCGCCTGTCGGACCTGAACAACCTGGCTGTCGGCGATGTCGACATCATGGTGCTCAAGCAAGCAGGCATCCTGCCAGTGCTGGCGCGCGACGTGCGTGTCATCCTGTCGGGTGAGGTCACCAAGGCGGTGAACCTCAAGGGCCTGAAGGTCTCGGCCGGCGCGAAAGCGGCGATCGAAGCAGCTGGCGGTTCGGTCGCTTAATTGCGGCCCTGCCTGATCGGAGCAAAAATTGGCGACTAATTCACAACTTGGTAAAAGCGCTGCTTCCGGATTCCCCTGGGGCCGGCTGTGGTTTTTGCTTGGCGCGTTGGTCGTGTACCGCATCGGTGCTCACATCCCGGTCCCCGGGATTGACCCGGTGCAGCTGGCGGCACTGTTCAAGCAGAATGAAGGCGGCATCCTGGGCATGTTCAACATGTTCTCGGGCGGCGCCTTGTCCCGCTTTACCGTGTTCGCCCTCGGCATCATGCCTTACATTTCGGCTTCGATCATCATGCAGCTCGCATCGATCGTTTCGCCGCAACTCGAGGCGCTGAAGAAAGAGGGCGAAGCCGGCCGCCGCAAGATCACCCAGTACACCCGTTACTTCACGGTGGCACTGGCTCTGTTCCAGGCGTTCGGCATCGCGGTCGCGCTCGAGTCGCAGCCTGGCCTCGTGCTCGATCCGGGCATGGGCTTCCGCTTCGTCACGGTGACGACTCTGCTGACCGGCACCATGTTCCTCATGTGGCTGGGCGAGCAGATCACCGAGCGTGGTCTTGGCAACGGTATTTCGATCATCATTTTTGCCGGTATCGCAGCAGGTCTTCCGTCGGCGCTGGGTGGTTTGTTCACCCTGGTCTCGAACGGTTCGATCAGCAGCTTCTCCGCGATCATCATCGTGGTCCTGGTAGCAGCGGTAACGTATGCCGTCGTGTTCGTGGAACGCGGGCAGCGCAAGATCCTGGTTAATTACGCAAAACGTCAGGTCGGCAACAAGATCTACGGTGGCCAAACCAGCCACCTGCCCTTGAAGCTGAACATGGCCGGCGTGATCCCACCGATCTTCGCTTCCTCGATCATCCTGTTCCCGGCGACGATCGTCGACTGGTTCACGCGTGGCAAGGATTCCACGAGCCCGTTCATCGGGTTCCTGAAAGACCTGGCTGCGTCGATGGGTCCAGGCGAGCCGATCCACGCGTTGCTGTATGCGGTGGCGATTGTGTTTTTCTGCTTCTTCTATACGGCGCTGGTATTTAACAGTAAGGAAACGGCGGACAACTTGAAGAAGAGCGGCGCGTTCGTCCCAGGCATTCGTCCTGGTGAGCAGACCGCACGCTACATCGACAAGATCTTGATGCGCCTGACCCTGGCCGGTGCGGTTTATATCACCCTGGTGTGTTTGGTGCCGGAATTCATGACCTCGCAGTGGAAAGTTCCTTTCTACTTCGGTGGTACGTCCCTCCTCATTGTCGTGGTGGTGACGATGGACTTCATGGCACAAGTACAGAATTACGTCATGTCGCAACAGTACGAATCATTGTTGCGGAAGGCGAACTTCAAGGGCGGTATTCCGTCGCGTTAAGCGGGAAGGCATAGAGCGTATGGCAAAAGACGACGTCATCCAAATGCAAGGGGAGGTTCTCGAGAATCTCCCGAACGCAACATTTCGCGTGAAGCTGGAAAATGGGCACGTGGTTTTGGGGCATATCTCGGGTAAAATGCGGATGAATTACATCCGTATTCTCCCGGGCGACAAGGTGACGGTGGAGTTGACCCCGTACGACCTGTCCCGGGCCCGCATTGTGTTCCGCACCAAGTAAAAATCATTAAGTAAACGAACCGAAGAGAGTGCAAAATGAAAGTTAACGCTTCAGTCAAGCGGATCTGCCGCAACTGCAAGATCATCAAGCGCAAGGGCGTGGTCCGTGTGATCTGCGTCGAGCCGCGTCACAAGCAGCGTCAAGGTTAAGAGGAATAACGAATGGCACGTATTGCAGGGGTTAACATCCCAAATCATCAGCACACTGTTATCGGCCTGACGGCGATCTACGGTGTTGGCCGCCCACGCTCGCAGAAGATCTGCGACGCGACTGGTATCGCGACCAACAAGAAGGTCAAGGACCTCGACGATAACGAACTCGAGAAGCTGCGTGACGAAGTCGCGAAGTTTGTCGTGGAAGGCGATCTGCGCCGCGAACTGTCCATGAACATCAAGCGTCTGATGGATCTGGGCTGCTACCGCGGCATGCGTCACCGTAAGGGTCTGCCAGTGCGCGGTCAGCGTACCCGCACCAATGCTCGCACCCGCAAGGGTCCGCGCAAGGCCGCTCAATCGCTCAAGAAATAATCTAGGAACCGACTATGGCCAAGCAACAGAGCAGCGCAGCAGCAGCCCGCGTGCGCAAAAAAGTCAAGAAGAACGTTGCCGAGGGCATCGCCCACGTGCACGCTTCTTTCAACAACACGATCATCACGATCACCGATCGCCAGGGCAATGCTCTGTCGTGGGCAACTTCCGGCGGCGCCGGCTTCAAGGGTTCGCGCAAATCGACCCCGTTCGCAGCTCAGGTCGCTGCCGAAGCTGCTGGCAAGGTCGCTCAGGAATCGGGCGTGAAGAATCTGGAAGTGCGCATCAAGGGCCCAGGCCCAGGCCGTGAATCGGCTGTGCGTGCACTGAACAACCTGGGCATCAAGATCACCGAGATCCAGGACGTTACTCCAGTTCCGCACAACGGCTGCCGTCCTCCAAAGCGTCGTCGTATCTAATTGATACTGCGCGCTTGCAGTCAGGGGTCTTTTGAACTCTGACTGTGGCGAAAAGCCATCATACGGGGCCTAGTGCCCCGTTATGTATTACGAGATCAGCCGGTGCAGAGCCCAGAAATGGGTTATACTGCCCGGCTCTTGTCGCCTGCCGCATCTTGTCGGCGGGTGTTATTAAGCCACGTCCGCTCACACAGTGGGTCGGACTAGCGCCTGGATGCACTGCATCGCTGGGGCGTGATTAATTCATAAAAGGACTCTAACGTGGCACGTTATATCGGACCAAAAGCAAAACTGTCGCGCCGTGAAGGCACTGACCTGTTCCTCAAGAGCGCACGCCGCTCGCTCGACTCGAAGTGCAAACTGGACATCAAGCCAGGCCAGCACGGCGTCAAGTCGGGTGCCCGCACCTCGGACTACGGTAACCAGCTGCGTGAAAAGCAGAAGGTCAAGCGCATGTACGGCATCCTGGAACGCCAGTTCCGCCGCTACTTCGCCGACGCATCGCGTAAAAAAGGCAACACCGGCGAAACCCTGCTGAAGCTGCTGGAAGCGCGTCTCGACAACGTCGCTTACCGCATGGGCTTCGGCTCGACCCGCGCTGAAGCGCGCCAGCTGGTGAGCCACAAGGCCTTCACCGTGAACGGTAACGTCGTGAACATCGCTTCGTACCAGGTCAAGACCGGCGACGTGATCGCTGTGCGTGAAAAGGCCAAGAAGCAGGTTCGTATCGCTGAAGCCCTGTCGCTGGCTGAGCAGGTCGGCATGCCGAGCTGGGTCTCGGTCGACAGCAAGAAGATGGAAGGCACCTTCCGTTCGTTCCCAGAACGTAACGAAATCGCTGCTGACGTCAACGAAGCGCTGATCGTCGAACTGTACTCGCGTTAATTGACTTCGTCGCGGTCACCCCGCGACAAAGTCATCCCGGCGCAGGCCGGGATCCAAGTTTGCTGGCTTAGCCGACAACTTGGGTTCCGGCCTGCGCCGGAACGACGTGGTGGTGGTGCGGTCGCAGCAGCCTCAAGGCTGGCACCGCAGAGAACCCAAGATTTCTACCACTTCCGTCGTTCACCACATTCGTCTCACCGCCTGCTCGTCGAGCAGGCGCTTTATTTATTAATGCCATCAGCCTTATCGGTGTAACGAACCGAGGGTATTGAAAAGGACATTTCATGCAAAACAGTCTGTTGAAGCCACGTATCATCGACGTCGAAGCACTCGGCGCCGGCCACGCGAAAGTCGTGATGGAGCCGTTCGAGCGTGGTTACGGCCACACCCTGGGCAACGCGCTGCGCCGCGTGCTGCTGTCGTCGATGACCGGCTACGCGCCGACCGAAGTCACCATCGCCGGTGTCGTGCACGAGTACTCGTCGCTGGATGGCGTGCAGGAAGACGTCGTCGACCTGCTGCTGAACCTGAAGGGTGTCGTCTTCAAGGTCCACAACCGTGACTCCGTGACGCTGACCCTGAAGAAGGAAGGCGAAGGCGCCGTCCTGGCTTCGGACA
Source organism: Telluria sp. ZT3P39 (assembly GCF_059685935.1). Classification (NCBI taxonomy): domain Bacteria; kingdom Pseudomonadati; phylum Pseudomonadota; class Betaproteobacteria; order Burkholderiales; family Oxalobacteraceae; genus Telluria; species Telluria sp. ZT3P39. The sequence goes on along the minus strand of NZ_JCASIH010000015.1, from coordinate 72,941 downwards.
TCGACCTGCCGCATGACGTGGAACTGATCAACCCGGATCACGTGATCGCTCACCTGACCGCCGGTGGCAAGCTGGACATGCAGATCAAGGTCGAAAAAGGCCGTGGCTACGTTCCGGGCAACGTCCGTCGCCTGTCGGAAGACACCAACAAGACTATTGGCCGCATCATCCTGGACGCCTCGTTCTCGCCAGTGCGCCGCGTGTCGTACGCAGTGGAATCGGCACGTGTCGAACAGCGTACCGACCTGGACAAGCTGATCATCAACATCGAGACCAACGGCGTCATCACCCCGGAAGAAGCGATCCGCCAGTCGGCACGCGTCCTGGTGGATCAGCTGAACGTGTTCGCTGCCCTGGAAGGCACCGAAGCCGCCGCCGAAGCGCCATCGCGCGCTCCGCTGGTCGATCCGATCCTGCTGCGTCCGGTCGACGACCTGGAGCTGACGGTCCGTTCGGCAAACTGCCTGAAAGCAGAAAACATCTACTACATCGGCGACCTGATCCAGCGTTCGGAAAACGAACTGCTCAAGACGCCAAACCTGGGCCGCAAGTCGCTCAACGAAATCAAGGAAGTCCTTGCTTCGCGCGGCCTGACGCTCGGTATGAAACTCGAGAACTGGCCACCAGCCGGCCTGGAGAAGTAAAAGAATTCACCCGAAAGTACACACCTACTTTCGGGTGGGAACAGCCAAAAAGGACTGGCGAAGCCAGATCCTTTTTGGATGATAAAACCGTAGTAACTAACCCTCTAGAACCGGTCCGCGGGCGTGCTGAGCACGAACGATCGAAGAACTGGAATTGAAAACACTCGAAAGGATTTACCATGCGTCACCGTCACGGCCTTCGCAAGCTGAACCGTACTTCGTCCCACCGCCTGGCAATGCTGCGCAACATGACCGTTTCCCTGCTGCGTCATGAAGCCATCAAGACCACCGTGCCAAAAGCTAAGGAACTGCGCCGCGTCATCGAGCCGATCCTGACCCTGGGCAAGACCGACACCCTGGCGAACAAGCGCCTGGCCTTCGCTCGCCTGCGCGACCGCGAAATGGTCCTGAAGCTGTTCGCTGAACTGGGCCCACGTTACGCCAACCGTAACGGCGGCTACCTGCGCATCCTGAAAATGGGTTTCCGCGTGGGCGACAACGCGCCAATGGCGTATGTCGAACTGATGGACCGTCCGGACGAAACCTCGGTGGAAGACGCTCCAACCGCTGAGTAATCGCTTCTTGCGACGACTGAAAGAACCAGGCCTCGTGCCTGGTTTTTTTTTCGTCCCTGCGCCTGGCCCTTGTCGCGCAACGATTGCCCGCCCGGTGTACCATGCCGGTGCGCTGTAACAACTCATCCGACACCATGCCCCGATCGCCTCGTATCACCCCGCGCAGCCTGCTGCACGCCTGCCTGCTGCTGTTCACCGCCCTGTTGATGCTCACCGCAGCCGGTGTGCGTGCCGCCGATGACTTCCTCGATCCTGCCATTGCCTTCCGTTTTGACGCCCGCATGCTCGATGCGAAGACGGTCGAGGTGCGCTACCAGATCGCCGAAGGCTATTACATGTACCGCGAGCGCTTCGCTTTCCGCGCAACCGGCGCCACGCTTGGCACGCCCGAACTGCCGCCGGGGAAGGTGAAATACGACGAGACCTTCCAGAAGGATGTCGAGACCTACAAGAACGCCCTGGTGATTCGCATCCCGGTCGAGGGCAGTGGCCCGTTCACCTTGACCGCGACCAGCCAGGGCTGCGCCGACGCCGGCCTGTGCTATCCACCGCAGGAACATGCGGCCCAGCTGGCGGCCGCCGGCGGCACGCCCGCTCCACCCGCACTGCCGATCGGCGCCAAAGCGCCACCGATGGCCGGCTCACCCTTGTCGGCGCAGCCCGCGATGGAGACGGCGCCCGCAGCGCCGGTCGCGCAGCCCGCCGTGGCTGCAGCTCCGCAAGCCCCATCGGACCTCTCGAACATCGCCGCCGTGCTGGGCGGCGGCAGCCTGCTGGCCATCGTGCCCGCTTTCGTCCTGCTCGGCCTGGGCCTGGCCTTCACGCCCTGCGTGCTGCCGATGGTGCCGATCCTGTCCTCGATCATCGTGGGGGAGGGCAAGGACGTGCGCCGCTCGCGCGGCTTCATCCTGTCGGTGACCTACTCGCTCGGCATGGCCATCGTCTACACGGCGCTGGGAATCGCGGCCGGCCTGATCGGCGAGGGCCTGGCGGCGGCGCTGCAGAACCCGTGGGTACTGGGCGCGTTCGCCCTCCTGATCGTGGCGATGTCGCTGTCGATGTTCGGCTTTTACGAGCTGCAGCTGCCGACGGCGCTGCAAAGCCGGCTGGCCTCCGCCTCCGGCCGCCATGCGGGCGGCAAGCTGGCCGGCGTGTTCGCGATGGGCGCGATCTCGGCCCTGATCGTCGGGCCTTGCGTGGCGGCCCCGCTGGCCGGCGCCCTGGTCTACATCAGCCAGACGCGCGACGTGTTCATTGGCGGCGCGGCCCTGTTCGCGATGGCGATCGGCATGAGCATCCCGCTGCTGCTGGTGGGTGTGTCGGCCGGTTCGCTGCTGCCGCGCGCCGGTGCGTGGATGGAATCGGTCAAGCGCCTGTTCGGTGTGCTGATGCTGGCGATGGCCTTGTGGCTGGTGTCGCCGGTGCTGCCGCCCGTGGTGCAGATGCTGGGCTGGGCGCTGCTCCTGCTCGGTTACGGCTTCTACCTGCTGCGCAAGCACCGGCACTGGGCCTCGATGGCGGCAGGCGCGGCGTTCGCCGTGCTGGGCGCGATGCAGCTGGTGGGCGTGGCCAGCGGCGGGCGCGATGCGCTCGCGCCGCTGGCGCACCTGAAAGGCGGCGCGCACCAGGAGCTGGTGTTCAAGCGCGTCAAGACCGTGGCGCAGCTCGACGAAGCGCTGGCCAATACCGGCGGCAAGACCGCGATGCTCGATTTTTATGCCGACTGGTGCGTGTCCTGCAAGGAGATGGAGAAGCTGACCTTCGTGGATCCGGCGGTGCAGGCCAAGCTGGCCAATACGGTGCTGCTGCAGGTGGACGTGACGGCGAACGATGCGGATGACAAGGCGATGCTCAAGCGGTTCAGCCTGTTCGGGCCGCCGGGGATCATCCTGTTCGACAGGGAGGGGAAGGAGATTCCGGATAGCCGGGTGATCGGTTACCAGGACGCGAAGAAGTTCCTGGCTTCCCTGTCCAAGCTGCCGTGAGTTGACACGCTGCCGAAGAAAAAAAGACGCCCGAGGGCGTAATGCCGTTCAGTTAGCATAAAAATGTAGGGTGGCCGGCTTCGCCGGCCGCGCGTTCACATCACCGATGCGCTGTGGCAGATCACATCGGAGCTGGACGCGCGGCCGGGAAACCCGGCCACCCTACGTTTAACTGAACAACATTAGCCCGAGGGCGTCTTTTTCACATCGATGGATCGGCTTAACCGCGCATCATGCCGTGACCGCCATGATGGCGCCCACCGCGGCGACCCTGCTTCTGCTCGTCGAACACCTTGCGCTGTTCCGGCGTGAGCGCGGCGTACAGGCTGTTCAGTGCCGACAGGCGCGCTTCCATGCGGGCGATGCGTGCTTTTTGCATGGCGATGCGGCGTTCCAGGCGCTGCGGCGCGGTGAGGGCGGCGCGCTGCTCAGGGCTCAAACGCTGCTGCGCACGCTCGCCTTGCGGGGGCGTCATGCTGGCCACGAAGGCCTGCCACACCGGCTGCTGGGCCGGGGTCAGCTTCAGCGCTTCCTGCAGCTTCGCCTGGCGGGCGGCGCGGTGCTCCAGGCGCTTGGCCTTGAACTCGGCCATTTTCGCATGGCGCTCTTCCTTCGTCATGGCGTAGCCGTGGCGGCCGTCCTGCGGCGCCTGGGTCTGGGCCTGCACGCCGATCGACGCGCCGGCGATACCGAGTGCGGCCAGCACGATCACGATGTTCTTGCCGATGGTCTTCATATTCATTCCTTGTGTGAGAGTCTGTCAGGTGTGCATCCGGCATCCGGACTGCTCGCTGCACGGTTCCCATCATGGGCTCCAGGTGTAACGCCGGGATTTCCCCTGTCCGGATCTTTGTATCAATATGTTTCGGCGCTATCGGCATATACAAGCCGATACAAAACGGCTGTCCAAGCTTGTCTTGAATGCGGATAATTGGGGTTATGGATAATCCCTCAACGATCTTGATCGTCGACGACGACCGCGACATCCGCACCCTGCTGGCCGACTACCTGGAGTCGAACGGCTATCGCACCCTGGCCGCGGCCGACGGCACCGGCATGTGGAAGTCGCTCGACGAGGCGCGCCCCGACCTGATCGTGCTCGACCTGAACATGCCGGGCGACGACGGGCTGACCCTGTGCCGCAAGCTGCGCGCCACCTCCAGCCTGCCGGTCATCATGCTCACCGCGCGCAACGAGCCGCTGGACCGCATCCTGGGCCTGGAGATGGGCGCCGACGATTACCTGCCCAAACCCTTCGAGCCGCGCGAGCTGCTGGCGCGCATCCGCAGCGTGCTGCGCCGCTCGCATGCGATGCCCTCGAATGCCCCGTCCGAGAACGTGCAGCAGATGCGCTTCTCCGGCTGGACCCTGGATCTGACCGCGCGCCACCTGCTCAACCCGCAGGGCGTGGTGATCATGCTCTCCGGCGCCGAGTTCCGCCTGCTGCGCGTGTTCCTGGAGCACCCGAACCGCGTGCTCAACCGCGACCAGCTGCTCAACCTCACGCAAGGCCGCGACGCCGACCCGTTCGATCGCTCGATCGACATCCAGATCAGCCGCCTGCGCCAGAAGCTCGGCGAAGACGCGCGCATGCCGCAGATTATCAAGACCGTGCGCAACGGCGGCTATGTGCTGGCCGGCCAGGTGACCGTGGAGCCGCCGGCGTGAAAGCATTCTTCGGATCGATGACCGGGCGCGTGTTCATCACCCTGCTGCTCGGCATCCTGATGTCCGCCACGCTGACCCAGCTGGTGGCCGACCTCGAACGCCAGCGCGCGATCGAGCAGCAGCGCGACCAGCACCTGCTGGAACGCGCCGAGCAGCTGGTGATGGCCACCGAGATCGTGCCGACCTCGGCGCGCTCGGTCTACCTGTCGGTGGCCAACCGCCCCGGCCTGCGCCTGGAAGTGGCCGCCCCCCAGCCGCTGACCGAGCCGCCGACCTGGTTCGCGCGCTCGCTGGCCGCGCGCCTGGGCGACGGCTACCGCATCACCTCGACCAGCGTGCGCCCGGCCTCCTGCGACATGCCGCACCTGCAGACCGTGCTGTACGGCCTGATCCGCACCCAGTGGAAAGGCGCCTGCGAGGCGCTCAACGTGCGCCTGCGCGACGGCGAGGAACTGCGCCTGTCGGTGCTGCCGCCGCGCTCGGCCTTTACCGGTCCCGAGACCGATTACCGCACCGTGATCAGCCTGTTCCTGGTCAGCATCGGGGCGCTCGCCTATGTGGTGGCGCGCATGACCACGCGCCCGCTGAAGGTGCTGGCGCGCGCCGCGCAAGACCTGGGGCAGGACATCAACCGCGCACCGCTGGCCCTGGCCGGCGCCAGCGAAATCCGCCAGGCCAGCGCCGCCTTCAATGCGATGCAGGCGCGCATTCGCCAGTACATCTTCCAGCGCACCCAGATGCTGGCGGCGATCACGCACGACCTGCAGACGCCGCTGACCCGCATGCGCCTGCGCCTGGAAAAGGTGGGCGATATCGAACTGCAGGAACGCCTGATCGGCGACCTGTCGGCGATGCAGGAAATGGTGCGTGAAGGCCTGGTGCTGGCGCGCAGCATGGACACCACCGAGAACATGCACATGCTCGACCTCGACTCGCTGCTGGAAGCCGTCTGCGCCGATGCCGTCGACGCCGGCCAGCAGGTCGAACTGACCGGCAGCGCCGGCATCGCCATGCTGGGCCGCCCGATGGACCTGCGCCGCTGCCTGGGTAACCTGATCGACAACGCGGTGAAGTACGGCCGCAACGCGCGCGTCTGCGTCGAGCGCATGAACGGCGCGGCGCGCGTGCGCATCCGCGACAGCGGTCCGGGCATCCCGGCCGCCGAGATGGGCCGCGTGTTCGACCCGTTCTACCGCGTCGAGACCTCGCGCTCGCGCGAATCGGGCGGCACCGGCCTGGGCCTGACGATCGCCCGCAACATCGCCGAGCAGCACGGCGGCAGCATCGCGCTGGCCAACCACCCGGAAGGCGGCCTCGAAGTCACGCTGATGCTGCCGGAGTATTACCCGAAAAAGTAGCGAGCCTGGGGACGCGTCGGCGTCCCGGACCACACATGAACACGCCGCAGCAACGGGCGGGAAGAGACGAACATGAACAAGAAAAATATTGGCATCACCGCCGCGGTCGTGGCCCTGGCAGTGGCCGGCGCCTGGTACATGAACAAGGGCGACGGCGCTCCGGCCGACAATGGCAAGGGACCGGGCGGCAAGGGCGGCGGGCAGCCGCCGGTCACGGTCAACGTGGTGGCGCCGCAGCGCCAGGACGTCGGCGTCGAGCTGTCCGCGAACGGCACCGTCACGCCGGTGCGCACGGTCGACCTGCATCCGCAGACCACCGCCACCATCCGCCAGGTGCACATCCGCGAAGGCCAGTTCGTCAAGGAAGGGCAGGTGATGTTTTCGCTGGACGACCGCGCCGACCGCGCCAACGTCGCCCGCGCCGAAGCGCAGGTGGCGCAGAACCGCGCGACCCTGGCCGACCTCGAGCGCCAGTACAAGCGCAGCCAGGACCTGGCCGCCCAGAACTTCATCGCCAAAAGCGCCGTCGATACGCTCAAGAGCCAGGTCGAGTCTGCCCGCGCCGCCATGCAGAGCAATGCCGCGGCCGTGCGCGCCAGCCAGGTCAGCGCCAGCTACACCACCATCCGCGCCCCGATGTCGGGCCGCGTCGGCGCCATCGACGTCCATCCGGGCGCGCTGGTGCAGCCGACCACCTCGCTGACCACGGTCACCCAGCTCGACCCGATCGACGTGTCCTTCAACCTGCCGGAGTCGGCGCTCGGTTCCGTGCTGGCGGCGCAGCGTGCCGGCAAAGTGGAAGTGCAGGCCACCACGGGTGGCGACGCCAGGCCCGTAACCGGCGAGCTGCGCTTCGTGGACAACGCGGTCGACCCTGCCGCCGGCACCATCCGTGTGAAGGCCCAGTTTCCGAACAGCGCCAGCAGCCTGTGGCCAGGCCAGTACGTCACCACCCGCGTGACGGTCCAGACCATCCGCGATGCGGTCGTGATTCCGCAGAATGCGATCATCACCGGAACGAGCGGCACCTTCGTGTATGTGGTGGGCGAGGGCAACGTCGCGAACCAGGTCAAGGTGGCGCGCCTGCACGGTTTTGGCGAGTATGCTGCCGTGACTGGCCTGTCCGGCACCGAGAAGGTCATCACCGAAGGCAAGCAGAACCTGCGTCCGGGCGGCAAGGTCCGTCCGGCCGGTGCGGCGCCGGGCCAAAAGAAGGGTGACAAGGCATGAACCTTTCCGAACTGTGTATCCGCCGTCCGGTGATGGTGGTACTGCTGTCGCTGGCCCTGATCCTGGTCGGCGTGCTGGCCTACATGCACATTCCGGTCGCGGCGCTGCCGAGCTATAACACGCCGGTCATCAACGTCAATGCCAACCTCCCGGGCGGCAGTCCGGAAACCATGGCCTCGTCGGTCGCGCTGCCACTCGAGAAGCAGTTCGCGACCATCGCCGGCATCAAGCTCATCACCTCCACCAGCACCCAGGGCAACACGTCGCTGACGCTCGAGTTCGATGAATCGATCGACGTCAACCAGGCCGCCGTGGACGTCCAGGCCGCGCTGCTGCAGGCCCAGCGCCAGCTGCCGCAGGAAATGACCGACCTGCCGTCCTACCGCAAGATCAATCCGGCCGACGCCCCGGTGCTGTTCATGCACATGACCTCGCCGTCGATGGACTTGTCCGAGCTGAACGACTACGCGGAAAACCTGGTGTCCCCGGCCATCTCGACGCTGCCGGGCGTGGCCCAGGTGACGGTCAACGGCGGCAAGCGCTTCGCCGTGCGGGTCCGCGCCAAGCACGACCTCATGAACGCGCGCAACATCTCGATGTCCGAGCTGGCCACGGCCCTGCGCTCGGCCAATTCGATCACGCCGCTCGGCATCCTGGACGGCCCGAGCCAGAGCCTGACCATCCAGGGCGGCGGCCAGCTCATGCGCGCGGCCGACTTCGCCGGCCTGATCGTCGCCACCCGCGACGGCTTGCCGGTGCGCCTGCGCGACATCGCCGAAGTCGAGGACAGCTACCAGTCGGTCAAGGCCACCGGCAGCCTCAACGGCGAGCGCTCGATCGTGCTGATGGTCCAGCGCCAGCCCAATGCCAACACCGTGCAGGTGGTCGACGCGGTGCGCAAGCTGATGCCGCGTTTCGAGACCCAGCTGCCGCAGTCGATCAAGATCCACCTCGTCAACGACCGTTCGGTGTCGATCCGCGAAGCGATCCACGACGTCAACCTGACCCTCGCCGGCACCGTGATCCTGGTGATCCTGGTGATCTTCCTGTTCCTGCACCGCCTCACCGCCACCTTCATCCCGGCCATCACCGTGCCGATTTCGCTGCTGGGCGCGCTGTCGCTGCTGTACGCCTTCGGCTACAGCCTGGACAACATCTCGCTGCTCGGCATCACGCTGGCCGTCGGGCTGGTGGTGGACGATGCGATCGTGGTGCTGGAGAACATCGTGCGCCACATGGAGATGGGCAAGAAGCCGATGCAGGCCGCGCTGATCGGCTCGCGCGAGATGGGCTTTACCATCATCTCGATCTCGATCTCGCTGGTGGCGGTGTTCATCCCGATCTTCTTCATGCCGGGCGTGATCGGCCTGCTGTTCCGCGAATTCGCCGTGATCGTCGGCCTGGCGGTGCTGGTGTCCGCCGTCGTCTCGCTGACCCTGGTGCCGATGCTGTGCTCGCGCCTGATCAAGCACGGCGGCCACGTCGATCCGAAGGACATGTCCTGGATCGGCCGCCGCTTCGAGGCGATGTTCACCAACGTGCGCGACGGCTACGGCCGCACCCTCGACATCGCGCTGCGCCACCGGTTCATCGTGCTGATGCTGGCCGCCGGCACCCTGGTGCTGACCGTGGTGCTCTACATGACCATGCCGAAGGGCTTCTTCCCTGAAGAAGACATCGGCCAGATCCGCGTCACGGTCGAAGCGGCCGAAGACACCTCGTCGCTGGCCCTGATGAATTTGCAGGCCAAGGTGGCCGACATCGTGCGCGCCAATCCCCACGTGCAGGACGTGACTTCGTTCAGCGGCGGCGGCAACACCGGCCGCATGTTCCTGGTGCTGAAACCCCGCAGCGGACGCCCGGCGATGCCGCTGGTGGTCGACGAGCTGCGCAAGGCCACGCGCCAGGTCGCCGGCGTGCAGGTGTTCCTGTCGCCGGTGCAGAACCTGCAGCTGGGCGGGCGCCCGTCCAAGAGCCGTTACCAGTACACGCTGCAGAGCGTGTCGGGCGGCGAGGTTGGCGGCTGGGCCGAGCAGTTCCTGGAGCGCATGCGCAACGACCAGCGCTTCCGCGACGTTACCAGCGACTCGCAGAACAAGGCGCTGCAGGCCACCATCGACATCGACCGCGACAAGGCCGCGCTGCTCGGCGTCGAAATGGCCGACGTGCGCACCGTGCTGTACGCCTCCTTCGGCGAGCGCCAGGTTTCGACCATCTACTCGACCGCGGCGAGCTATTACGTGATCCTGGAAGCGGCCGCCGTCGACCGCTACTACGACGAAGCCCTGTCGCGGGTTTCGGTGCGTTCCAGGAACGGCGAGCTGGTCAAGCTGTCAAGCTTTGCCACCGTGCGCCGCACGGTCGGTCCGCTGGCGGTCAACCACCAGGGCCAGCTGCAGGCGATCACCCTGTCCTTCAACCTGGCGCCCGAGGTCCCGCTGGGCGCCGCCACCGCCGCCATCGAGCAGATGGGGCGCGACATGAAACTGCCGGCCTCGATCATCACCAACTACGGCGGCGACGCGGCAGTGTTCAAGGACACCCAGTCGAGCCAGCTGATCCTGATCATCGCCGCGATCGGCGTGATCTACGTGCTGCTGGGCGTGCTCTACGAGAGCTACATCCACCCGCTGACCATCCTGGCCGGCCTGCCCTCGGCGGCGGTGGGGGCGCTGCTGACGCTGTGGATCTTCGACATGGACCTGACCCTGATCGCCATGATCGGCATCCTGATGCTGATCGGTATCGTGAAAAAGAACGCGATCATGATGATCGACTTCGCACTCGACGCCCAGCGCAACGGGGGGCTCAAGCCGCAAGAGGCGATCCGCGAAGCCTGCATCCTGCGCTTCCGCCCGATTCTCATGACCACGCTGGCGGCGATGATGGGCGCGCTGCCGATCGCACTGGGCATCGGCGCCGGCGCCGAGCTGCGCCAGCCGCTGGGCCTGGCGGTCGTGGGCGGCCTGATCTTCTCGCAGGTCATCACCCTGTACATCACCCCGGTGATCTACCTCTACCTCGACAAGTACAGCGGCACCGGCCCGATGACCGACAAGCAATTGACCAAGCTGGAGGCGGCGCACGACGCCGCACACTGAAGGGAAACTTAAAAACGGCCGGCCTTGGAGTGCGCGAGCGTCGCAAAACGGTTAGACTGCGCCTCTCGTGCCGCTCTCATTCGCCTTTTACAGACGCCGTCCCAGGAAACCGTTCGACCTTGCGTGACCATTCCCACATCTACGACGAGCACAGCGACGTGTGCGCCCACTGCGGCCAGGCGCTGTCCGGGCGCACCGTGCTCGAGTACGGCCGCAAGGGTCCGAACCGCCCGGCGCTGGCCGCCGCGATCCTGCTGCACCTGCTGCTGGTGGCCGTGTGGCTGTTCCAGCCCGAGCAGGACGAGAAGCAGGCCAGGCCGGCGTCCGGCGACGAGGGCCAGGTCGTCTACGTCGCCCCGCTGAAGCAGCCGGCCAAGCCCGCGCCGCGCGAGCAGGCGCCGAAAGTCGTGCCGAAGGTCAAGCCGGCGCCGAAGCCGCGCCAGGAGCGCATCGAGATCGCGCGCCTGCCCGACACCATCACCACGCCGCCCGAGGAACCCGTCGAGCAGCCCAAGCCGCAACCGAAGTTCGACGCCCAGCAGCCGGTCGACATGCAAGCCTTCATGGAAGCGCGCCGGCGCCAGCGCGGCGCCCCGACCGGCAGCGACCAGCCGGCCGAGGAAAGCGAAGCCGCCCGCGGCACGCGCAATGCGCTGGCCAACATCGCCGCCATCAACGGCCGCGGCCGCGAAGACCGCAACGAAAGCGGCGGCGTGTTCTCGGTCACGAACAAGACCTTCCACAGCATGGACCTCAAGTTCCGCGGCTGGAACCCGAACTTCAAGCGCCGCTGGCTGACGCAGGTGACGGTGGAGCAGGGGAGCGACCCGGACATCGAGATCGCCGTGGTGCGAAAGATGATCGAGCTGATCCGCAAGGAAAAGACCGGCGAATTCGAATGGGATTCGCACCGCCTGGGGCGCATCGTCAAGCTCAGTGCAAGGCCGCAGGATACGGATGAGCTGATGACCTTCTTGTTCAAGGAAATGTTCCCGGAATATAAGCCGCCGCAGCAATGGCGGTAAAGCTGGAATGTCGCGATGGCGCTGACGCCCGAGTTGCCGTATTCCGTAGGGTGGGCAGGTTTCCTGCCCGCGCGTTCAACCGGTATAAAAATAGCCGCACAGGCAGCAGCACCGTAATTTGAACGCGCGGGCGGGAAGACCCGCCCACCCTACGAAAAGCAACAACGCAAACACGAAACGGTGCCATCGGCACCGTTTTTCATTCGCACAGCAAACGCCTCAAGTCCTGGTTTGCATGCTATCCGGCAAGCGCCTCGACCTGCCGCAATCCCCTACGGATGAGCACTCTTGTGCCCCGCCATACGACGACTGTCCGGACCGGCTAGGCTGGATTCACGCCTGTCCCCGTCTAGCGGGACATCCCTCCGTGCCTGGGGGAACTGATGCCGGGCACTGTTCTGTACATCACCGGAGCACGCAATGACCAAGAAGCCACACGAGATAATCAACCAATCGCGCCGCACCACCCTGAAGACGGCCGGCCTCGCCATCTGCGCCGGCACGTTGCCTTTCGGCAGCCTGGCCGCCGGCGCCGCCGAACCGCGCTCTTACCGGCGCTACAACGTAGCGGGCAAGCAGGGGCCGCGGATGTTGAAGAGCTATGCGAAAGCCGTGCGCGCCATGCTGGCGCTGCCGCCCGAGGATCCGCGCAACTGGTACCGCCAGGCGATCATCCACACGCTCGACTGCCCGCACGGCAACTGGTGGTTCCTCCCCTGGCACCGCGGCTATCTCGGCTGGTTCGAGAAAATCTGCCGCGAGCTCAGCGGCGATCCGCAGTTCGCCGTGCCGTACTGGGACTGGACGGTGGACCAGAAGGTACCGGACGGCATGTTCGACGATGTGCTCGACCCCAACCATCCGGCCTACATGACCGCCGCCAGGGATTTCGAGCGCAGCCTGTCCGGCGTGCTCACAGGCGCCGGCTACTGGGCGATGCCGGGCGACACCTACAATGGCCGCACCCAGCTCGGCCAGCTGCTGGCGCGCCGTATCCGCTTCGAGCAGGACCTGATGTTCGACATCGTCGACGACCCGTCCGGCCGCATGTTCTTCGACCAGCCCGGCGCACGCGGCATCCGCCGCGAGCAGTCCGGTTTCTCGCTCGCCACCGCCGATGCCTGCGCGTCCACCACCATCCAGACCGCGCTGGCCGCGCCGGATTTCCCGAGCTTCGGCAGCCCGAAGAGCGCGAACCACGCGACCATGGCGGGGTATGGCGTGCTCGAGGCCAGGCCGCACAATTCCGTGCACCGCTGCCTCGGCTCGCGCGACTGCAATTTCGTCGAGGCGCGCGGTTTCATGGGCGACATGCTCTCGCCGGTGGACCCGATCTTCTTCCTGCATCACGGCAATATGGACCGGCTATGGGATGTCTGGACGCGCAAGCAGATCCAGCTCGGGCTGCCCTACATCCCGGATGGCCAGCTGCTGCAGACCAAATTGCCGGACGCGCAGAAATCCCCGGCGGAACGTGCGACCGACTATTACCGCTGGGCGCGCCAGCCCTTCCTGTTCTTCGTGGACGAGCAAGGCAAGCCGACGGCGCAGTCCCGTAGCGGCGACTATGTTTCGATGGCATCGTTCAATTATGACTACGAGCCCGGGTCCGGCGAAGAGGTCGTGCCCGCCCGGCCCGGCAAACCACGGACGCGTGCGGGGCGCATTGCCAGCGGCACCGTGCTCAGGCGCGAGGTCTATGGCCCGGAGCCGGCCACGGCCGTCCTGCGCCTGTCCAATACGACGCTCGAGGGGGTGAAGACGGCGGGCCAGGTCATGGTGGCGAACATCACGCTGAACTTCCCGCTGATGGCGCACGACGCCTATGTGGTGGTGCTCAACGGGCCGGACGACGCGTCGCAGGTGGACGCCGCCAGTCCCTTCTACCTGGCCACCATCATGATGTTCGGCCACCGCGGCGCCTGCGGGGCCCTGACCTATACCTTGCCCTTGAGCGACAAGCTGCGGCAGGCCAGCGCGGCCCAGCCGCTGTCGGCGGACGGCACGGTCCGGGTGCGTATCGTGCCGATGACGGCGATGCCGGGGCACCATCACCATCCGGGCATGGCGCATGGCGAGGCGGTCGAGTTGCTGGCGGTGAACGTCGAAGCGTATTGAGAGGGTGGGGCAAAAAGAAACCGCGCCGAGGCGCGGTTTTTTCATCGATGGGGCAAGCGGCAAGCTCAAGCCTGCGCCTTGAGCTTGCGCGCGATCTCCAGCGCGAAATAGGTCAGCACCCCATCCGCACCCGCGCGCTTGAAGGCCATCATCGATTCCATCATGACCTTGTCGTGGTCGAGCCAGCCGTTCTGCGCGGCCGCCTTGATCATCGCGTACTCGCCGCTGACCTGGTAGGCGAAGGTCGGCACCTTGAACTCGTCCTTCACGCGGCGCACCACGTCCAGGTAGGGCATGCCCGGCTTGACCATGACCATGTCGGCGCCTTCGGCGAGGTCCAGCGCCACTTCGCGCAGGGCTTCGTCGCTGTTGGCCGGGTCCATCTGGTAGGTGTTCTTGTCGGCCTTGCCCAGGTTGGCGCTTGATCCCACCGCGTCGCGGAAGGGGCCATAGAAGCTTGATGCATACTTGGCCGAATAGGCCATGATGCGGGTGTGGATGTGGCCGTTCTCTTCGAGCGCGCTGCGGATCGCGCCGATGCGTCCGTCCATCATGTCCGACGGCGCCACCATGTCCACGCCGGCTTCGGCCTGGGCCAGCGCCTGGCGGATCAGCATTTCGATGGTCTTGTCGTTGACGATGTAGCCGTTCTCGTCCGGCAGGCCGTCCTGGCCGTGGGTCGTGTACGGGTCCAGCGCCACGTCGGTCATGATCCCGAGTTCCGGGAAGCGGCGCTTGAGTTCGCGCACGGCGCGCGGCACCAGGCCGTCGGGATTGATCGCCTCGATGCCGTCATAGGTCTTGAGCGAGGCATCCACCACCGGGAACAGGGCCATCACCGGGATCCCCAGCGCCACGCATTCCTCGGCGACCTTGAGCAGCAGGTCGACCGAGACCCGCTCGACACCCGGCATCGACGCCACCTGCTGGCGCTGGTTCTCGCCTTCGAGGATGAACACCGGATAGATCAGGTCCGAAGCCGTCACGACGTTTTCGCGCATCAGGGCGCGCGAGAACGGGTCGCGGCGCATGCGGCGCATGCGGGCTGCAGGGTAGGCGGCGGGGGTGATGATGGTCATGGTCGTTTTAGTGTGTCCTAAAATTATTCCGAATCCGAATCTTCGTCCGTCGACGCGGCGGCGCGGTCCTGGGCTTGTTCTTCGCCTTCGTCATCCTCGGCGAATTCTTCCTCGCGGTCGAGCCCGATCAGTTCCTGGATCTTGGCGTCAGCTTCTTCGATGCCGATGCGCTTGAGCGCCGAGAACAGTTGCACCGTGAACGGGAAGCCCTGGCCGTCTTCGTCGACATAGCTGTCGAGGATCTGGCGCGACTGGCGCAGGACGTTCGCCTTTTCGTTCTGGTTGAGCTTGTCGGCCTTGGTCAGGATGCAGTGGATCGGCTTGCCGGTCGGGGCGAACCATTCGAGCATCTGCGTGTCGAGATCGGTGAACGGGCGGCGCGAATCCATGATCAGCACCAGCGCGGCCAATTGCTCGCGGCGCTGGACGTAGTCGCCCAGCAGCTTCTGCCAGTGCAGCTTGGCCGTGCCGGACACTTCGGCATAGCCATAGCCGGGAAGATCGACCAGCAGGGCGCGGATCTCGTCGACGATGGTCGGGTCCTTGCGGTGCTGGCCCACGTGGGCGCCGCCGATCGAGAAATAATTGATGTGCTGGGTGCGGCCCGGCGTCTTCGACGCAAAGGCCAGGCCCTTTTGATTGGTGAGAATATTGATCGCCGTGGATTTGCCCGCATTCGAGCGCCCGGCGAAGGCAATCTCCGGCACCTGGGTGTCGGGGAGATCGCGCAGCTGATTAACGGTCGTGAAGAACCGGGCTTGCCATAGTTTGGACATGCGATTTGTGCGTGGGGAAAGGTTTAAGTGACAACTGAATGGCGATGAGGAAACAAAGCTATTGTACAATAAGGGGTTAATCCCTGCTCCGCCGGGGGGTATCGGCAAGACTGCTGCACTGTTTCACTGCAAATTCCAAAATCTGCTTTTGACTTTTTCAGGGTGCTTGAATGAATCGTTTGACGTTTTCGCTTGTGAAGTCCTTGTTGGTTGCAACCCTGGCCGTATGCGGCAGCGCGTCCGCCGCCGATGTGCCCCACGTCGCCAACAAGGCCGATCCGGCCAAGGGCGGTACCCTCTATGATTCGGGCGATGCCGCGCGCGGCCTGCCGGCCTGCATGTCCTGCCACGGCGCCGCCGGCAACTCGACGATCGTCGCCAACCCGAAGCTGTCGAACCAGATCGAAGCCTATACCTACAAGCAATTGGTCGATTTCACCACCCCGCAGCGCCAGCAGCCGGTCATGACGACCTATGCCAAGATGCTGACCGACGAAGAAAAGCGCCATATTGCGGCTTACCTCGCCGTGCAAAAGGCCAAGCCGGGCGCCGCCAAGAACAAGGACACCGTGGAACTGGGTCGCAAGATCTACCGCGGCGGCATCGCCGAGAAGGGCGTCGCTGCCTGCGCCAGCTGCCACGGCGCCACCGCCGGCGGCATGCCTGCCCAGTACCCGCGCCTGTCGGGCCAGCACCAGGACTACACCTATGCCCAGCTCGACGCCTTCAAGACCGGCACCCGCAAGAACAGCGTGCAGATGACCACGCTGGCGCAGCGCATGTCGCCGGAAGAAATGAAGGCGGTATCGGACTATATCGCCGGTCTGAAATAAGCAGCGCCGGTATCGTAAAATCGGCGTATTCACGCTGTTGAATTGGTAGGGTGGGCGGGTTTTCCCGCCCGCGCGTTCAGCCGGTAGATGAACAGCCGCACGGGCAGCATCACCGATGTTTGAACGCGCGGGCGGGAGACCCGCCCACCCTACGTTAGCGCGGGCGTTTCACGGAAGCTGTAGAACATGAGTACCACCGGAATTGAACTGAACACCCGCCGCCGCGGCTTTGCCGAAGCGGTCGAGCTGGTGTCGTCGATGCGCTTCGCCATCAGCCTGCTCACGATCGTCGCCATCGCCTCGATCATCGGCACCGTGCTCAAGCAGAACGAGCCGATGCCGAACTACGTCAACCAGCTCGGTCCCTTCTGGTTCGAGGTCTTCGACAAGCTCGGCCTGTACAGCCTGTATTCGAGCTGGTGGTTCCTGCTGATCCTGGTCACCCTGATCCTTTCGACCGGCCTGTGCGTCGTGCGCAACGGCCCGAAGATGATGCGCGACATGCGCAGCTGGCGCGAGAACGTGCGCGAAGAGTCGCTGCGCAATTTCCACCACAAGATGGAATGGACTGCGCCCCTGGCCAGCGCCGCGCTGGCCGGCCAGACCGCCGAACGCCTGCGCCACGCCGGCTACGCGGTCAAGCTGGTAGCAAAAGACGGCGGCACCCTGGTGGCGGCCAAGAAGGGCGCCGGCAACAAGTTTGGCTATATCTTCGCGCATTCCGCGATCATCATCATCCTGCTGGGCGGCATGCTGGACTCGGAATTGCCGGTCAAGTTCCAGCAATGGTTCCTGGGTAAGACGCCCTTCAGCGGCACCGGCGTGATCGCCGACATCCCGGCCCGGCACCGCCTGAGTACATCCAACCCCACCTTCCGCGGCAATACCCTGATCGCCGAAGGACAGGCCAGCAACAGCGCTCTGCTGCCCCAGGCGTCCGGCGTGCTGGTGCAGGAACTGCCCTTCACCATCCAGCTGAAGAAATTCGTCGTCGATTTCTACTCGACCGGCATGCCCAAGCTGTTCGCCAGCGAAGTGGTGGTGCACGACCACGAAACCGGCAAGACCTTCCCGGCCACGATCAAGGTCAACCACCCGCTGATCTACAAGGGCATCGCCGTCTACCAGTCGAGCTTCGACGATGGCGGCAGCAAGCTCACCCTCACCGGCTTCCCGATGGCGGGCAGCAAGGCGGACGCCTTCCAGATCGCGGGCGCGGTCGGTTCCAGCACCGAACTGAAGCAAAATGGCGAGACGTATTCGGTCGAATGGTCGGGCTTCCGCCCCTTCAACGTCGAGAACGTCGCCGCCGGCCAGGACGCGCGGGCGGTGGCGAAGAACACCTCGTTCAACGAGCAGCTCACGGCAACGCTGGGCAAGGCGTCCGGCTCGGCCGCAAAAAACGCGGACAACAAGGATTTGAAGAACGTCGGCCCGAGCGTGCAGTACAAGCTGCGCGACAAGACCGGCCAGGCGCGTGAATTCATGAACTACATGCAGCCGGTGACGATCGACGGCGCCCAGGTCTATCTGGCCGGCGTGCGCGCCAGCCCGTCCGAGCCCTTCAGCTACCTGCGCATCCCGGCGGACGACCAGTACAGCGTGCGCACCTGGATGCGGCTGCGCGCGGCGCTGGCCGACCCGGCCCTGCGCGCGGTGGCGGCAAAACGCTATGCCGAACGCGCGCTGGCGCCGGAGCAGCGTGGCGAGGGCGGCCTGGGCCGCCAGCTGGAAGAATCGGCAGCCCGCACGCTGGCGATCTTCTCCGGCGCGGACGGGCGCGGCGGCTTCGCCGGCGTGTCGCAGTTCCTGGAAAAGATCCCGGCGGCCGAGCAGGAAAAGGCCGCCACGATCTTCATGAAGATGCTCAACGGCACCCTGTGGGAGCTGTGGCAGGCAGCGCAGGCGCGCGCCGGCGAGCCGCCGGTCGAACCGACCGAGGCGCACGGCCGCTACCTGCAACTGGCTACCAATGCCCTGTCCGACAGCGTGTTCTACGGCGCCCCGGTCTACCTGCAGCTGGACGAATTCGTCGAGGTCAAGGCCTCGGTGCTGCAGCTGACCCGCTCGCCGGGCAAGCCGATCGTGTATTTCGGTTGTCTCTTGCTGGTAGCGGGCGTGTTCGCAATGTTCTATATTCGTGAACGACGCCTGTGGGTGTGGGTGCGCGAAAGCGACGAGGGCGCGCATGCGCTGATGGCCATGAGCACCCAGCGCAAGACGCTCGATTTCGAGCGCGAGTTTGTAGACCTGAAAGAAAAACTGCCGCAAACGGCGTAAGCCCCGCGGCATCTGGAGAGAACGATGGAACTGTCCCAAACGCAGGCGAGCCAGCCGAAGACCTATATCCGGGAAGCCGGTTTCTTCCGGCGCCTGAGCGCCATCGACTGGCTGTATGGCGCCGGCCTGCTGGCGGCGGCGCTGTTCGCGCTGAACCGCTACGGCCATTTCATGGACGGCTATGAGCAGGCCATCCTGGTGCTCACCGCGCCGACCTTTGCGCTGCTGGGCTGGCACTGGAAGCCGGTGCGCTGGCTGATGCCGCTGGTGGCGCTGCTGTCGCTGTGGTCGATCTCGATGTATGGCGGGTCGATCGACGCCGCCAACACCAAATTCTTCCTGAAATACATGCTGTCGAGCCAGTCCGCAATCCTGTGGATGAGCGCGCTGTTCGTGTTCTCGACCGTGTTCTACTGGCTGGGCCTGGCGAGCCGCTCGGAATTCGGCGGCGCCATCGGCAGCAAGCTGTGCTGGGCCGCCGTGGTGCTGGGCGCGACCGGCATGATGGTGCGCTGGTACGAGTCCTACCTGATGGGCGCCGACGTCGGCCACATCCCGGTGTCGAACCTGTACGAAGTGTTCATCCTGTTCTCGCTCATCACCGCGCTGTTCTACCTGTACTACGAGCAGCGCTATGCCACCCGCCAGCTCGGCGCCTTCGTCCTGCTGATCATCGCGGCGGCCGTGGGCTTCCTGCTGTGGTACACGGTGTCGCGCGACGCCGCGCAAATCCAGCCGCTGGTGCCGGCGCTGCAAAGCTGGTGGATGAAGATCCACGTACCGGCCAATTTCATCGGCTACGGC
This sequence comes from Telluria sp. ZT3P39, assembly GCF_059685935.1. Taxonomy (NCBI): domain Bacteria; kingdom Pseudomonadati; phylum Pseudomonadota; class Betaproteobacteria; order Burkholderiales; family Oxalobacteraceae; genus Telluria; species Telluria sp. ZT3P39. Next base: position 53,465 of record NZ_JCASIH010000015.1, on the reverse strand, counting down.
ACCTTCGCGCTGGCCGCCATGGTCGGCACCGCCTACCTGCTCAAATCCCACGGCATCCTGGCCGACCGCCTGCCGGCACTCGAGGTGCTGGACGACGTGATGTACAAGTCGATCTCGGTCGGCTTCGCCTTCTTCACCGTCGCCACCATCCTGGGCGCACTGTGGGCCGCCGAAGCCTGGGGCGGCTACTGGTCCTGGGATCCGAAAGAGACCTGGGCGCTGATCGTCTGGCTCAACTACGCGGCCTGGCTGCACATGCGCCTCATGAGCGGCCTGCGCGGCCGCGTGGCGGCCTGGTGGTCGGTGGTGGGCCTGCTCGTGACCACCTTCGCCTTCCTCGGCGTGAACATGTTCCTGTCGGGCCTGCATTCCTACGGCGAACTGTGATTGTCCAAGGCGCGCCCACTCCTAAGTGGGCCGCCTAACGCAGGCTTAAGGGAAACTGGTGTAAGGTAAAACCTCAATCGCTTGCGAGGTTCGCCATGCTTATCAAACCCAGCCAGGACAAGCTCGTCCTCCCATCGGAAATCACGCCGCGCGAGGTCTACGAAGAGCGCCGCCGCTTCATCGCCCGCATGGCGGCCACGGCCGCAGTCGGCAGCGGCCTCTGGGAGATGGCCAACCGCGAAGCCTTTGCCCAAGCAGCCGGCCAGCGCCTCGCCGCCACCGCCAACGCCACCTTCTCCACGCAGGAAAAGCAGACCTCGTTCAAGGACGCGAGCTCGTACAACAACTTCTACGAGTTCGGCACCGACAAAGGCGACCCGGTCGAGAACGCGCACACCCTGAAAACCCGCCCATGGACGGTGACGATCGAGGGCGAAGTCAAGAAGCCCATCACGCTCGACATCGACCGCATCCTGAAACTCGCGCCACTCGAGGAACGCGTCTACCGCCTGCGCTGCGTGGAGGGCTGGTCGATGGTGATTCCCTGGGTCGGCTATTCGCTGTCGGCGCTGCTCAAGCAGGTCGAGCCGACGGGCAATGCCAAGTACGTCGAATTCACCACCCTGGCCGACCCGCGCCAGATGCCGGGCCTGCGCACCTCGGTGCTCGACTGGCCTTATGTCGAGGGCTTGCGCATGGACGAGGCCATGCACCCGCTGGCGCTGCTGGGACTGGGCATGTACGGCCAGGTGCTGCCGAACCAGAACGGCGCGCCGGTGCGCCTGGTGGTGCCCTGGAAGTACGGCTTCAAGTCGGCCAAGTCGATCGTCAAGATCCGCCTGACGAGCCGCCAGTCGCGGACCGCCTGGAACGATTCGGCGCCCAACGAATACGGCTTCTACTCCAACGTGAACCCGAACGTGGACCACCCGCGCTGGTCGCAGGCCACCGAGCGCCGCATCGGCGAGGACGGCTTCTTCCAGAAGAAGCGCAAGACCCTGATGTTCAACGGCTACGACCAGGTGGCCTCGCTCTACACCGGCATGAACCTGAAAAAATTCTTCTGACCGATGGCGTTCAACCCGTCCACCAAGCAGATCGGATACATCAAGGCGGCGCTGTTCGTGCTGGCGCTGCTGCCTTTCCTGCGCATGGCCTATCTAGTGGCGCAGGGCGTGCCGGTCGAGCCGCTCGAATTCCTCACGCGCGGCACCGGCGACTGGACGCTCTACTTCCTCTGCATCACGCTCACGGTGACGCCGCTGCGCCGCCTGACGGGCTGGAACTGGGTGATCAAGCTGCGCCGCATGTTCGGCCTGTTCTCCTTCTTCTACGTGGTGCTGCACTTCACCTGCTTCCTCTGGTTCGACCATTTCTTCGATGTCGCGGAAATGCTCAAGGACGTGGTCAAGCGGCCCTTCATCACGGTCGGCTTCATCGCCTTCGTGCTGCTCATTCCGCTGGCGGCGACCAGCACCAACGCCATGATTCGCCGCCTTGGCGGCAAGCGCTGGCAGCAGTTGCACCGGCTGATCTATGTGATCGCGCCGCTGGGCATCCTGCATTTCTGGTGGATGAAGGCGGGGAAGAACGATTTCGAGGAGCCGATCATCTTTGGGGTGATCGTGGCGGTGCTGCTGGGATTGCGGGTGTATTGGCGCTTCGCGAAGAAATCGCAGGCCACACGCGCATGAAAAAACCCGCCGGCGGCGGGTTTTCGCTTTTGCATCATGACGCTTGTTCGAGCATCGATTCCAGCGCAAACAAGTCCGCCGGATTCTCGCGCTGGCGGATCAGGTGGACCTGGTCGCCATCGACGATGACTTCGGCCGCGCGTCCGCGCGTGTTGTAGTTCGAGGCCATGGTCATGCCGTAGGCGCCGGCAGTCATAATCGCCAGCAGGTCGCCCGGCTCGACGGCGAGTTCGCGCTCGCGCGCCAGCCAGTCGCCCGATTCGCAGATCGGGCCGACGACGTCATAGGTCAGCTTGTCGCCCTCGCGCGGCGCCACCGGCTGCACGCCCATCCAGGCCTGGTACAGGGTAGGGCGCATCAGGTCGTTCATGGCCGCGTCGACGATCGCAAAATTCTTTTCCGCGCCGGGTTTCAGGAATTCGATCCGGGTCAGCAGCACGCCCGTGTTGGCCACGATCGAGCGGCCCGGCTCGAAGATCACCTTGATCGGCTGGCCGCCATGCTTCTCCGCGCGCCAGGCATCGATGCGCGCGAACAGGCGGCCCAGGTAGGTCCCGACTGGCACCGGCGGCTTGTCGCCCTCCGCGCCATAGTCCACGCCCAGGCCGCCGCCGATGTCCAGGTGGTGCAAATGAATGCCTTCGCTGCCCAGCTGGTCGATCAGTTCGATCAGCTTGTCCAGCGCCTCCAGCAGCGGCGCGTCGTCCAGCAGCTGCGAGCCGATATGGCAGTCGATGCCAACCACGTCCAGGTTCGGCAGCGCGGCCGCGGCGCGGTAGGTATCGAGCGCGTCGTCGAAGGCCACGCCGAACTTGTTGGCCTTCAGGCCGGTGGCGATATAGGGGTGGGTCTTGGCGTCGACGTTCGGGTTCACGCGCAGCGAGACCGGTGCGCGCTTGCCCATGCCGGCGGCGACCTCGTTCAGGCGGTGCAGTTCGGGGATGGACTCGACGTTGAAGCACAGAATGTTCCTTTCCAGCGCCAGTTTCATCTCGTCGACGGTCTTGCCGATGCCCGAGAAGATGGTCTTGCCCGGGTCGCCGCCGGCCGCGATCACGCGCAGCAGTTCGCCGCCCGAGACGATGTCGAAGCCCGCGCCTTCACGCGCCAGCAGGTCGAGGATGGCCAGGTTCGAGTTGGCCTTCATCGCATAGCACACCAGCGCATCGCGGCCTTTACAAGCATCGAAATAGGCGCCGAAGTTTTCCAGCAGCGCGGTCTTCGAATAAACATAGGTCGGGGTGCCGAATTGTTCGGCGATGGCGCTCAAGGCAACGCCGTCGGCGTGCAGCACGCCGTTCTGGTACGAGAAATGCGACATCAATGGCTTTATTTGGTCGGTGCCGGGACGGAGGCGTTGTTGGACGGGACGGGTTGGGCAGGCTGCGCGGCAGGTTTTGCGGGCGGGTTTGGCAGGTAGAGCGGGCCGGTCTGGCCGCAGCCGGCGAGGGCGGCGAGCATGGCTGCGCCGCAAAGAAGTGCGATCGAGGACTTCACGATTAGAATGGGGGTTTGATTAGCAGACTTTGGAGTGTAGCATGACCGAATCCGAATTTTTGGCGCTGGCCAAAAGCACCCTGGACCGCATCGAGGAATGCCTCGACCGCCTCAACGACGAAGACGTGGTGGACGTGGAATGCAAGCGTAGCGGCAACGTGCTCGAACTCGAGTTCCTGCGCAACGGCTCGAAAATCATCATCAACAGCCAGGCCCCGCTGCAGGAAATGTGGCTGGCGGCGCGTTCGGGCGGCTATCACTACAAGCGGATCGGCGAGGAATGGCGCAACACGCGCGACGATACCGAGCTGTTTGCCTCGCTGTCGCAATGCGTGACGGAGCAGGGTGGGGCGCCAGTCGCATTGGGTTGAATCGTAGGGTGGGCGGGAAACCCGCCCACCCTACGGTGCGCGGCGGACCTGGGTAAACAAAAATGGCGGCCAATCGGCCGCCATTTTTTTACAACTGTCAAAAAATCAGAACAATTCGTTCCTCACCGCGTCGCGCGCCTTCTGTTCGGCCGGCGCCGGCGGGGCGCCGACGTCCAGCGACTGCACCCCGGTGCCCGGCGGGTTCTCGGCGTAGTAGTACTCGCCATTGGCCTGGATCAGCCCCGGCGGCAGTTCGCGCTCGACGTTCTCCTCGCCCTTGAGCGCCTTGCCCATATAGCCGATCCAGATGGGCAGGGCCAGGCCGCCGCCGGTTTCGCGGTTGCCCAGGTTCTTCGGCTGGTCGTAGCCGATCCAGGCGATGCCCACCAGTTTCGGGTTGTAGCCGGCGAACCAGGCGTCGATCGAGTCGTTGGTGGTGCCGGTCTTGCCGGCCAGGTCGGTGCGCTTGAGCGACAAGGCCTTGGTGGCGGTGCCGTGGCGGACCACGTCGCGCAGCATGCTGTCGACCAGAAAGGCGTTGCGGCCGTCGATCACGCGGTTCGCTTCGATGCCGGCGCGCTCCGGACGCGCCTCGGACAGCACCTTGCCGGCGCTGTCGGTCACCTTCGAGATGATGTAGGGGCTGACGCGGTAGCCGCCGTTGGCGAACACCGCATAGGCGCCGGCCATCTGCAGCGGCGTGGTCGAACCCGCGCCCAGCGCCAGGGTCAGGTAGGCCGGGTTGCGGTCCGGGTCGAAGCCGAAGCGGGTCGCGAATTCCTGGCCGTAGCGCGCGCCGATCTTGTTCAGGATGCGGATCGAGACCATGTTCTTCGACTGCGTCAGGCCGCGCCGCATCGTCATCGGGCCTTCGTACTTGTTGTCGTAGTTCTTCGGCTCCCAGGCCTGGCCGCCGGTCTGGCCGGCATCGAAGCTGATCGGCGCGTCGTTGATCACGGTGGCCGGCGACAGCCCGCGTTCGAGCGAGGCCGAATAGATGAAGGGCTTGAACGAGGAACCCGGCTGGCGCCAGGCCTGCGTCACGTGGTTGAACTTGTTGCGGTTGAAGTCGAAGCCGCCCACCAGGGCTCGGATCGCGCCGTCGTCGGTGTTGGCCGCCACAAAGGCCGATTCGACTTCCGGCATCTGGGTGATGATCCATTGCGACTCGTCGTCCTGCATCACGCGGATCACGGCGCCGCGGCGCAGGCGGCGGTTCGGCGCGGCCTTCTCGGACAGCCAGGACTTGGCAAAGGCCAGGCCCGCGCCGTTCATCTTGATGGTCTCGCCCGAGGCGATGGTGGCGGTCACCTGGCTGGGCGAGGCGGCCAGCACGATGGCGGCCACGATGTTGTCGCTGTCCGGATGCTCGGCCAGCTCGGCTTCGATGGCTTCGTCGGCTTCGCCCTTCTCGCCCGGGATCTCAATGTACGACTCCGGCCCGCGGTAGGGGTGGCGGCGCTCGTATTCCATCACGCCGCGGCGCACCGCCAGGTAGGCCGCGTCCTGGTCGGCCTTGGTGATGGTGGTGAACACGTTCAGGCCACGGGTATAGGTGTCTTCCTTGAACTGTTCGTAGACCAGCTGGCGCGCCATCTCGGCCACGTACTCGGCGTGCACGCCGAAGGCCGTGCTGTCCGACTTGATCTTCAGCGGCTCGGCTTTGGCCTGGTTGAACTGGGCGTCGGTGATGTAGCCGAGCGAATGCATGCGCTGCAGGATGTACTGCTGGCGGGTCTTGGCCCGGGTCGGGTTGACGACCGGGTTGTAGGCCGACGGAGCCTTCGGCAGGCCGGCCAGCATCGCCGCTTCGGCCACGCTGATGTCGCGCAGGTCCTTGCCGAAATAGATCTGGGCCGCCGACTGGAAGCCGAAGGCGCGCTGGCCCAGGTAGATCTGGTTCATGTAGAGCTCGAGGATCTGGTCTTTGCTCAGGTTCTTCTCGATCTTCCAGGCCAGCAGCGCTTCATAGGCCTTGCGCTTGAAGGTCTGCTCCGAGGACAGGAAGAAGTTGCGCGCCACCTGCTGGGTGATGGTCGAGGCGCCCTGGCGCGCGCCGCCGGTCGCGTTCTTGAACGCCGCGCGCAGGATGCCCAGGTAATCGACGCCGCTATGCTCGTAGAAGCGGTCGTCCTCGATCGACAGCACCGCCTTCTTCATGACGTCCGGGATGTCCTTGAAACGCACCAGGGTGCGGCGCTCCTCGCCGAACTCGCCGATCAGGACGTTATCTGCGGTAAAGATCCGCAGCGGCATCTTGGGGCGGTAGTCGGTGATGGTGTCGAGGGCCGGCAGGTTCGGGTAGGCCATGGCGAGCGCGAACACGAGCACCAGCACGCCGATGGCCGCCAGGCCGCTGAGGGCGGCCAGCGCCAACAGCAACAGGCGCTTCGCGCTGTATTTCGACGGTGAAGAAGGTGACGCTTGTTTCTCTTTCATGCTGGCTTTCGCAGTATTAGTTCACTTCATTAAGCGCCTCATTATAAGGCAGCCATTTCACCTGCCCAAGGAATTGAGCTCAACAGGACGGCCTTAACAATATCAAGCAGGAAACGGTCGTGGCAGCGGTGATAACACCCTTCGTCATAGTGTGGCGCGCGCGCCCCGGAATGCGATGTTCCTGCATAGAAATATCTTGTCTGGGTGCATCCTTATTGCTACGATCTCAGGCACTGCCTCATATATGTGCATCAAGTATGTGATTTGGTGCAGGTTTATAGAAATAAATCCCGCGTGCGGGCGTTCAACATCAAATCCCGCGTCAAGCGGGAAGGGCACCAGGGAGTCCGCTCGTGATCAATCTAGCTTCCTTGTTTGGAAAGTCCAGCCCGCCGTTGGCCGGGCTCGACATCAGCACCTCGGGCGTACGCCTGGTGGAGCTGGCCGACGCCGGCAAGGGTGAATTGCGCCTCGAGCGCTTTGCCGCCGAACCGCTGCCGCGCGGCGCGGTCGTCGACGGCAATATCGAAAACATCGAGCAGGTCGCCGACGCCGTGCGCCGCGTCTGGACCCGCAGCGGCACCCGCGCCAAGCATGTCGCCCTCGGCATGCCGCCGGCCTCGGTCATCACCAAGAAAATCATCCTGCCGGCCGGTATGTCGGAAGACCAGCTGGAAGTACAGGTCGAATCCGAAGCCAGCCAGTACATTCCCTTCGCGCTGGACGAAGTCAGTCTCGACTTCGACGTGATCGGCCAGGCCCCGGCGTCGACCGAAGACATGGAAGTCATGCTGGCCGCCGCCCGCCGCGAGAAGGTCGAGGACCGCGTGGCGATCGCCGAAGCGGCGGGCCTCACCGCCACCGTGATGGACATCGAATCGTATGCGGCGCGCGCCGCCCTGGCGCGGGTCGCCGGCGGCAAACCGGATCAGATCATCGCGCTGTTCCAGATCGGCGCCCACTCCACCCACGTGTCGGTGCTGCAGAACGGCGAGACCATCTACGAACGCGAGCAGCCTTTCGGCGGCAACCAGCTGACCCAGGACATCGTGCGCGCCTATGGCATGGCCTTCGAGGAAGCCGAAAGCCGCAAGACGGCCGGCGACCTGCCCGAGAACTACCGCGCCGAGCTGCTGGGCCCCTTCATGGAAAGCGCAGCGCTGGAAATCACCCGCGCGATCCAGTTCTTCTTCACCTCGACCCCCTACACCCGGATCGACGCGCTCTACCTGGCCGGCGGCTGCGCCGCGCTGCCGGGACTGCTGGAACTGATCGGCAACCGCACCCGCATCCCGAGCAGCATCGTGGCGCCGTTCGCGGGCATGTCTTTTGGCCCGCAAGTGCGCGAACAGCAGCTGCGCCACGAAGGCGCGGCCTACCTGGTCGCCTGCGGCCTTGCCATGCGGAGGTTTGGCTGATGATCCGGATTAACCTGTTACCCCACCGCGAAGCCAAGCGCAAGCAAAAGCAGAAAGCGTTCGTCGCGCTGCTGGCCCTGGGCGGCGTCGCCGGCGCCGTCGTGGTGCTGCTGGTGGGCGGCTACAACGCCAGCCGCATCGCCACCCAGAACCAGCGCAACCTGGTGCTCAAGACCGCCAGCGCGGAGCTGGACAAGAAGATCGGCGAAATCAACACGCTCAAGGAAGAAATCGAGGCCCTCAAGGCGCGCCAGCAGGCGGTCGAGGACCTGCAGGGCGACCGTAACCAGCCGGTCTACCTGCTCGACGAACTGGTGCGCCAGACCCCGGAAGGCGTGTACCTGAAGTCGTTCAAGCAGGAGGGCCAGAAGGTGACGCTCACCGGCTACGCCCAGTCGCAGGAGCGCGTCGCTGAACTGCTGCGCAACGTCTCCGGCCCCTCGCCCTGGCTCGAGCGTCCCAACCTGACCGAGGTGAAGGTCGCCACCCTGGCGCAGAGCAAGACGGGGCGCAAGGTCGTCGAGTTCAGCATGGACGTGGCGATCAAGCGTCCGCGCGAGCAGGCAGAGGACGGGGCCGCCCTCCCGGGCGCCAGGCCCGCCGCCAACGCTGCCAAGGGCGGAACGGACACACCATGAATATCGATCTCAAAGACCTCGGCGCCCGCCTTGCGGCGCAGTTCCAGGACCTGCAGGGGCGCCCGCCCGGCCAGTGGCCGCTGGCCCCGCGCCTGCTGTGCGCCACCGGCGTGATGGCCGCCGTCGTCGGCCTCGGCTATTTCTTCTACTGGGATGGCCAGTTCGAGAAGCAGAAGAAGGGCGCCAAGGAAGAAACCAGGCTGCGCGCCGAATACAAGACCAAGATGGCCCAGGCCATCAACCTCGCGGCGCTGCAGGCGCAGAAGGTGCAGGTCGACCAGTACGTCGAGCGCCTCGAGAAGCAGCTGCCGAACCGGTCGCAGATGGCGGACCTGCTGTCCGACATCAACCAGGCCGGCGTCGGCCGCGGCCTGCAGTTCGAGCTGTTCAAGCCGGGCCAGGAAGTGGTGCGCGACTACTATGCCGAGCTGCCGATCAACATCAAGGTGAGCGGCAAGTACAACGACGTCGGCGCGTTCGCCGCCGACATGGCCAACCTGCCGCGCATCGTCACGCTCAACAACATGGCGCTCACGTCCAAGGACGGCACGCTGCAGCTGGAGGCGGTGGCCAAGACCTTCCGCTACCTGGATCCGGAAGAGATCGAGGCGCAGAACAAGGCGCGCGACGACAAGAAGGGCAAAGGCAAAGGCAAGGGTAAAGGCAAGGACAAGGCCAAGCCGGCAAAAGGAGCGAAGAAATGATGCGCCTGCGATTAGGCGGCGCCCTGTGCGCCGCGGCATTGCTGGCCGGTTGCGGCGACGGCGACGTCAAGGAAGTGCGCGACTGGATGAAGAAGGTCGAGCGCGAGACCGTGCCGGCCGTCAAACCCCTGCCGGAACCGAAGCAGTTCGTCCCCTACGCCTATCAGCCGGGCGCCGCGGTCGAGCCCTTCAGCCAGGACAAGCTGCTCGGCGAGATGGCGCGCGTGGCGCAGGCGTCCGGCAGCCCGATGCAGCCGAACCTCGACCGTCCGCGCGAGCCGCTCGAGAGCTACCCGCTCGACACCATGCGGATGGTGGGCACGCTGCAAAAAGGCGGCGCGAACTACGCGCTGGTACAGATCGACGCCCTGATCCACCAGGTCAGGGTCGGCCAGCGCATCGGCCAGAATCACGGGTTGGTCACGCGCGTTTCCGAGAGCGCGATCGACATCAGGGAAGTTGTGCAGGACGCCACCGGTGACTGGGTCGAACGCAAGGCGACGATCGAGTTAGCGGAAAGCAAGGAGACCGGGAAATGAGCCCAAACACCACCATTCGCATCACCGTGCCGCTCTGGCTGGCGCGCGCAAGCGCCGCCATGTTGCTGGCGCTCGGCGCCGGCGCAGCCGCCGCGCAGGGCAATGCGATCGAGTCGATCACGGCCAACCAGCAGGGCGCCAACGTGGTCCTGAACATCGCCATGCGCGAGGCGCCGACCAAGGCGCCGATCGGCTTCTCGATCACCAACCCGGCTCGCATCGCCCTCGATTTCGGCGCCACCGCGAACGCCACCGGCAAGTCGTCCCAGGACATCAACCTGGGCGACGTGCGCGGCCTGAACCTGGTGCAGGCCGGCGAGCGCACCCGCATGGTGCTGAACCTGGCGCGTCCGCTGAACTACGCCGCCGCCATCGACGGCAAGTCGGTGATCGTCACCGTCGAAGGCTCGGGCGGCGTGGCCCAGGCCGTGAACGCGTCGGGCCTGCCGGTCGCCGCGCCCGCGGCTGCCGCCCCAGCCGGTAAACAACTGCTGCGCGACCTCGACTTCCGCCGCGGCGCCAATGGCGAAGGCCGGGTCGTGGTCGACCTGCCGCATGGCCAGGTCGGCGTCGACGTGCGCCAGGTGGGTAACCAGATCCTGGTCGACTTTGCCAAGACCGGCCTGCCGGAAACCTTGCGCCGGCGCCTGGACGTGACCGATTTCGGCACCCCGGTGTCGCGCATCACGACCGCCGTGCAGGGCCAGAACGTGCGCATGACCATCGACGCGCAAGGCGTGTGGGAACAGTCGGTCTACCAGAGCGACACCCAGCTGGTGGTGGACGTGCGCCCGATCAAGGAAGACCCGAACAAGCTCGCGCAAGGCAGCACCGGCTACCGCGGCGAGAAGCTCTCGTTCAACTTCCAGAACGTGGAAGTGCGCGCCGCGCTGCAGGCGATCGCCGACATCTCGGGCCTGAACATCATCACCAGCGATTCCGTGACCGGCAACCTGACCCTGCGCCTGCGCGACGTGCCCTGGGACCAGGCGCTGGACGTGGTCCTGCAGGCCAAGGGCCTGGACATGCGCAAGAACGGCAACGTGCTGTGGATCGCGCCGCGCGAGGAACTGCTGACCAAGGAAAAGCTCGAGCTCGAGCAGCGCGCCCAGATCGCCGACCTCGAGCCGCTGCGCTCCGAGATCTTCCAGCTGAACTACCAGAAGGTCGAGGCCTTCCGCAGCGTGTTCGGCCTGGACTCGGCCGGCGGGGCCTCCGCCGACAGCAAGAACCGCGTGCTGTCCAAGCGCGGCAGCGCCGTCATCGACCCGCGCACCAACCAGCTGTTCGTCACCGACGTGGCCTCCAAGATCGAAGACATCCGTAAGCTCATCCTGAAGACCGACGTCGCCTCCAAGCAGGTGCTGATCGAAGCGCGCCTGGTGGAAGCCAACGACGGCTTTTCGCGCACCCTCGGCGCCAAGCTGGGCTTCTCGGACATGCGCGGCATCCGCGGCGGCGACGCCGGCTGGTCGGTCGGCGGCAACGAGCGCCTCGCCATCGCCGGCAACCTGACCGGGGTCGGCCAGGCTACCGGCCAGGTCGCCAACAGCGGCGACAGCTTCAACAACATGAGCCTGGTGAACCTGCCGGCCGCGGCGATCGGCGGCATCGCGCCGTCCTCGCTGGCCTTCAGCCTGTTCTCCTCGGCCGCCAACCGCTTCCTGAACCTGGAACTGTCGGCGCTGGAAGCGGACGGCAAGGGCAAGATCATCTCGAGTCCGCGCGTGGTCACCGAAGACAAGCAGCTGGCCGTGATCGAGCAGGGTATCGAACTGCCTTACCAGGTCGCCACCAGCAGCGGCGCGACCTCGATCACCTTCAAGAAGGCCAACCTGCGCCTCGAAGTGACCCCGCAGATCACCCCGGACGGCAACGTCGTGCTGGAAGTGGACGTCAACAAGGACTCGAAGGGCGAGGAAACCCGCGCCGGCTTCGCCATCAACACCCAGCACGTCAAGACCAAGGTGATGGTCGAGAACGGCGGCACGGTGGTCCTGGGCGGCATCTACCAGCAGACCGAACGCAACAACGAGACCAAGGTGCCGCTGCTGGGCGATGTGCCGGTGGTCGGCTACCTGTTCAAGACAAAGGGCCGCGAAAGCGCCAAGACCGAACTGCTGGTGTTCATCACGCCGAAAATCGTGACCGACGCCGCCGCCGCGCGCTGAGCCGGCATCCTTACCCGATCAACGAACAATAAAAAGTCCTGACATGACAACCCTGCGATCGAATTACCTCAAGGGCGGCGCCGCACTGGTGCTGGCCGCGGTACTGGCTGCCTGCGGCGGCGGCGGCGGCAATCCCGGCGCCACCACCGGCGGCGGCAGCACCGGCACCGGCGGCACCGGCGGTACCGTCACCCCGGCGGCGCCGACGGTGAGCCTGGGCTTTGTCAACGGCAGCGGCCAGGCCAGCAATACCCTCACCGGCGCCGCGCCGCTGACGGTGCGCGCCCTGGTGCGCAACGCCGCCGGCCAGCCGCTGCCGAACGTGCTGGTGTCGTTTGCCACCGATCCGGCGCTGGCGGTGTTTTCTCCGACCGCCGGCACCAGCCTGAGCGACGCCGGCGGCGTGGCCGTCGTGACCATGCGCACGGCCAGCCTGGCCGCGGGCGGGGCCGGCAAGGTCACGGCGACGACTTCGATCAGCGGCGCCACCGTCACCGGCGAAGCCAATTATTCGGTCGGCGCCACCGCGCTGACCTTCAGCGCCCTGCGCCTGGCGCCGGCGAGCATCGCGGCCTATGGCTCGACCGAGATCTCGCTCGACGTGCTGGCCAACGGCGCCCCCTACACCGGGCAGGTGCCGGTGAAATTCAGTTCGGCCTGCGCCACGGCCGGCAAGGCCACGCTGGCCGATACCGCCACCACCAACAACGGGACCGCGAAAGTGGTCTACCGCGACCAGGGCTGCGGCAACAGCGACGTCATCACGGCTTCGGCCACGGGCGTGGCCACGCCGGCGTCGGCGACCCTGCAAATCGCCCCGCCGGCCGCGGCGTCGGTGCAGTTCGTCTCCGCGCTGCCGAACGATAAATCGATCGTGATCCAGGGGCAGGGCGGCATCAACCGCACCGAGACCGCGACCCTGCGCTTCCGTGTGTTCGACATCTTCGACCGTCCGCTGGTGGGCCAGCGCGTCGACTTCAGCGTGGTGCCGGAAGGCGCCGTGCTTCTGAACAAGGCCACCGACACCACCGACCAGAGCGGCGAAGTCATCACCACGGTCAATTCGCGCAGCTTCCCGACCACCTTCCGCGTCCAGGCGACCCTGCCGCAAACCGCAACGGCCACCCGCCCGAACATCTCGACCACCTCGGACTCGATCGTCGTCACCACCGGCCTGCCGGTGCAGCGTTCGGTCTCGCTGAGCGTGACCCGCGCCAACCTGGAAGGCTGGAGCTACGACAGCGGCCCGACCACGCCGGCGGCGATGTTCAACATCCTGCTGGCCGACGGTTTCGGCAATCCGGTCGCCGACGGCACGCCGGTCGTCTTCCAGACCAACATGGGCGCGATCGGCTCGTCGAACAAGGGCGGCTGCAATACGCTCAACGGCGGCTGTTCGGTCGATTTCCGTACCCAGAACCCGCGCAATCCGCTGCCGAACGTCCCGGCCACGCCCTGCAATACCGGGCCGGGCTCGACCCCTGACGCCACCCGTCCGGGCGTGGCCACGATCTGCGCCAGCACGACCGACGGCGTGGTGACGCAGTTTGCGAAAGCGGCGGTGTTCTTCAGCGGCGGCTTTGCGGACAATGTCTTCCTCAACGGTACGACCAGGCTGTCGAAAGTCACTGCCACCGACATCGGACCTGTACCGGCGGACAATCCGCTGGTGTTCACGCTGCAGCTCAACGACCTGAACCTGAACCCGCTTCCGGCCGGCTCGACGGTGGCAGTCACCGGGATCGCCAACGGCACCGTGGTCGGCGTGGTGCCGGCGGTCGTGCCGAACATCTTCCCGCACGATGCCAATAACGACGACCCGACCGGCAACGTCATCAGCGGCAACCAGGGCTCGACCCACCGCTTCACGATCACCAGCGTCGGCGCCAAGCCCTGCACGGCCGGCAGCGTGGCGACCTTCGACGTCACCGTGACTACCCCGCGTGGCAACGTGAGCTCATACCCGTTCCGCGTCACCTTCAGCTGCCCATGATGGCCTGAGCCATCGAAGGATTGACGCAAAGAGAGGCGGCCAGTCTATACTGGCCGTCTTTTTTTATTTCTGCGGACCCGGCAGTGCCTCATCCCAAGAACAACAATATCTTCCTCGTTGGCTTGATGGGGGCAGGCAAGACCACCATCGGGCGCCAGCTCGCGCGCAAGCTCGGCAAGCGCTTCGTCGATTCGGACCACGAAATCGAAGCGCGCACCGGCGCCTCGGTGCCATGGATCTTCGAGATCGAGGGCGAGCCGAGCTTCCGCCGCCGCGAAGCCGACATGATTCGCGACCTGACCAAGCAGGACAACCTGGTGCTGGCCACCGGCGGCGGCGCCGTGCTGGACCCGGCCAGCCGCGCGCTGCTGGCCGAGCGCGGCACCGTGATCTACCTGCGCGCCGCGATCGGCAGCATCCTGCAGCGCACCTCGCACGACAAGAACCGCCCGCTGCTGCAGACCGCCGACCCGCGCGCCAAGCTGGAAGAGCTGCTGGCCGTCCGCGATCCGCTCTACCGCGAGATTGCGGACCTCGTCATCGACACCGGCCGACCTAACGTACAATCGATGGTACAAACCATACTGGACCAGCTCGCCGCGCTCGATACCGGACGCGCGCAGGAGCCGGCAAGCATTCCGATGAACGCACAGGCCACCACCACCCTCAACGTCGAACTGGGCGAGCGCAGCTACCCGATCACCATCGGCCGCGACCTGCTCGGCGACGCCGCGCTGCTCACCCGCCACATCGACAGCGGCAAGGTCGCCATCGTCACCAATACCGTCGTCGCTCCGCTCTATCTGGCCAAGGTCGCCGGTACGCTGCGCGCCGCCGGGCGGGAAGTGGTCGAGATCGTGCTGCCCGACGGCGAAGAGCACAAGACCTGGCAGTCGCTCAACCTGGTGTACGACGCGCTGCTGGCCAACCGCTGCGACCGCAAGACCACCCTGGTGGCGCTGGGCGGCGGCGTGATCGGCGACCTGACCGGCTTTGCCGCCAGCAGCTACATGCGCGGCGTGCCTTTCGTGCAGGTGCCGACCACGCTGTTGTCGCAGGTCGATTCCTCGGTGGGCGGCAAGACCGGCATCAACCACCCGCTGGGCAAGAACATGATCGGCGCCTTCTACCAGCCGCGCGCCGTGATCGCCGACACCGCCACCCTCGACACGCTGCCCATGCGCGAACTGTCGGCCGGCCTGGCCGAAGTGATCAAGCACGGCGCCATCCTGGACGCCGCCTACTTCGCGTGGATCGAGCAGAACATCGCCGGGCTGGTGGCGCGCGATCCGGCGGCGATGGCCTATGCGATCGCGCGTTCCTGCGAGATCAAGGCCGAGGTGGTGCGCATGGACGAACGCGAAGGCGGCCTGCGCGCCGTGCTCAATTTCGGCCACACGTTTGGGCACGCGATCGAATCGGGCCTCGGCTACGGGAACTGGCTGCACGGCGAAGCGGTCGGCTGCGGCATGGTGATGGCGGCCGATTTGTCGGCGCGCCTCGGCCTGGTCGATGCCGCCACCGTCGAGCGCGTGCGCGCGCTGGTGGCCGCCGCCGGCCTGCCGACGAAGGCGCCGGACCTCGGCCAGGAGCGCTGGATCGAGCTGATGGCGGTGGACAAGAAGAACGAGGGCGGGGCGATCAAGTTCATCCTGCTCAAGCCCCTGGGCGCGCCGTCGATCGCGACGGCGCCGCTTGATACCCTGCGCGCCACGCTGGCCGCCTGCATACAGTAAATATCATGGACTTCGACGCACGCCTCGCACCCTATGCAGCCCATTCGTCGAAGTCGCGCGGCCGCGAGCACCGGGAGCCGCCGGCCGGTTCGCGCAGCGAGTTCCAGCGCGACCGCGACCGCATCATCCACTCGACCGCCTTCAGGCGCCTCGAATACAAGACTCAGGTCTTCCTGAACCACGAGGGCGACCTGTTCCGCACCCGGCTCACGCACAGCATCGAGGTGGCGCAGATCGGCCGCACCCTCGCGCGCAGCCTGCAGCTGAACGAAGACCTGGTCGAAGCCACCGCGCTGGCGCACGACCTCGGGCACACGCCTTTCGGCCACGTCGGCCAGGACGTGCTTAACGAATGCATGAAGGACTACGGCGGCTTTGAGCACAACCTGCAAAGCCTGCGCGTG
The DNA here is from genome assembly GCF_059685935.1 of Telluria sp. ZT3P39. Lineage (NCBI taxonomy): Bacteria > Pseudomonadati > Pseudomonadota > Betaproteobacteria > Burkholderiales > Oxalobacteraceae > Telluria > Telluria sp. ZT3P39. The sequence goes on along the minus strand of NZ_JCASIH010000015.1, from coordinate 37,474 downwards.
GTGGACACGCTCGAAGAACACTACGGCGCTTTCGACGGCCTGAACCTCACCTTCGAGACGCGCGAGGGCATCCTGAAACACTGCTCGCTGACGAATGCGCGCGAGCTGGGTGAACTGGGCCAGCGCTTCATCGACCGCAGCCAGCCCAGCCTGGAAGCCCAGCTGACCAACCTGGCCGACGAGATCGCGTACAACAACCACGACATCGACGACGGCCTGCGTTCGGGCCTGCTCACGATGGCGCAGATGGAAGAAGTCGAGCTGTTCGCCCGCCACCGGCACGCGGTGGAGGCGCAGTACCCGGGCCTGCCGGGACGGCGCACGCTGTACGAGACGATCCGGCTGATGATCACGCAGATGACGGCGGACCTGGTCGACACGTCCAGGGCCTTGATCCTGGATGCCGGGCCCTTGAGCATCGACGACGTGCGCAGCCTGCCGCCCTTGATCCGCTTTTCAAGCCAGATGCGCGCGGAGACCACGGCGCTCAAGCGTTTTCTCTACGCGAATCTGTACCGCCACTTCCAGGTCAACCGCATGCGCGTCAAGGCCAGCCGCATCGTGCGCGAGCTGTTCGACGGCTTCATGCAGGACCCGGTGCTGCTGCCGAACGACTACCAGGTCGAAGGCGATCCGATGGGACAGGCCAGGAAGATTGCGGATTACATTGCGGGGATGACGGATCGGTATGCGATCCGCGAGCATCGGCGGATTTTTTCGCTGGATCACTTCTGAGCAGCGATAGCGAACTCGCCAGCCACCAACTCGTCGTTCCGGCGAAGGCCGGAACCCAAGTTTTGGGCGTGCCTGCTAGCGCTTGAGTTCTGCGGTAACGCTCGCAAACTTGGATCCCGGCCTTCGCCGGGATGACGGTTTTTAGGCTAGCGGGAGAATGAGTGCAGTGGTTGGCTGGCGTCAGCTGAACAGGCCAGGCCTCCCCAACTCCAGCAACAGCTTCTTCACCGGCGCCGGCAGCGGCGCCGCGTCGATCCGGTCCAGGTCCCACCACACATGCCGCCCGGTCGCGCTCCCGCGCGCCGACAGCGCGACCTGCCACGGTGCGATATGCAGCTTGTAGTGCGTGAACACGTGCACGAGCGGGCGTAGCGCCTGCACTTCTTCCACTGCGCCGAATTGCGCCGCAGCGGCCGACACCTCCGCCAAGGCCATCGCGTCCACCTCGACAGCCAGGTGCCCATCCACCTCCGGCAGCGACAGCAGCCCACCCCAGATCCCGGTGCCGGGCCGCTGCTCGAGCAGCACCTGCCCGCCGTCGATCACGACCAGCAGCGCGGCGCGTTTTTCCGGCGAAGTCTTCTTTGGTTTACGCACCGGGAGTTCCGCCGTGCGGCCCGTGGCATAGGCGACGCAACGCTCCTTCAGAGGGCAGCGCGGGCAGTCCGGGCGGCTGCGGGTGCATAAGGTAGCGCCCAGGTCCATCAAGCCCTGCGTGTACGACTCGATGCCCGTTTCCGGCAGCAGCGCCTCCGCGCGGCGCCACAGGGCCTCTTCGACCCGCTTCTCGCCCGGATACTGCTCGATGCCGAACACGCGCGCGAATACGCGCTTGACGTTGCCGTCCATGATCGCGGCCCGCGCGCTCACCGAGAACGCGGCAATCGCCGCCGCGGTCGAGCGGCCGATGCCCGGCAGGTCCGCCAGCAGCGCCGGGTCGCCCGGGAACACGCCGCCGTATTCCGCCACCACGCGCCTGGCGCAGGCGTGCAGGTTGCGCGCGCGGGTGTAGTAACCCAGGCCGCTCCAGTGGGCCATCACGTCTTCCGATGGGGCCTCGGCCAGCGCCTGCACGGTCGGGAAGCGTTCCAGGAAGCGCGCGTAATAGCCGAGCACTGCGGCGACCTGGGTCTGCTGCAGCATGATCTCGGACAGCCAGATGCGGTAGGCATCCGTCGTGTTCTGCCACGGCAGCGTGTGGCGTCCATGGGTGCGCTGCCAGTCGATCACGGCTTGCGAAAAAGTCGGGTCGGCCAGCTGGTCGAATTCGGTCAGACGTTTCATGCAGGGTGTGTATCCAGTGTGGCGGCGACCTGCGCGGACAACTCCGCCAGGCGCGTACGCGTGCCTTCGAGCGCCAGGCGGCTGCCCTCGAAGGCGGTGATTTTCTGTTCCAGGCTGTCGGTGGCCTCGAAGATGCGGCCGATCGAGGCCTGGCGGCCGCGCAGCTGCTCGCGGTGTTGGCGGATCGCGCCTTCCAGCGGCGCCATGATCACCTTCAGCCAGGCTTCGGCGTCCAGGTTCGCGCTGCGGAAACTGCGCCGTACGCGCGAGGCGATCGAGTCGAAGAAGCGCTCGAGCAGGGTGGCGCGGCTGGTCATGAGCAGGGTGGCGGTGCCGAACTGCTTCAGGAACAGCTCCTCGACTTCGTCGATCTCGCGCCGGTAGCGCGCGAAGGACAGCGTCATCGGGCTGGCCAGCGCCAGGCCATGCTCGGCCGAGAACTTGCGCACCATGGTGTCGAGCATGGCGCCGATCTCGTCGACCTTGGCGCTGGACGCGTCGAGATTGGCGCGCGCCGCTTCGAAAAAGGCGCGCACGGGCTGGCGCATGCCGGTTGCGAAGCGCGCCGCCTGCATCTCGGCGCGCACGGCGTCGGTCTGCTCCTGTACGGTGTCCATTCCCAGGGTCGAATACAGCTCGGTCGACAGGCGGGCGAAGACCGCGCGCGTGCCCTGCAGCTTGAACAGACTGGCGTCGAATTCCTTTTTCTCGGCCTCCACGCGGCGCATCATGTGCGCGATCACGTTCTGGTTCTTGCCGCGCAGGCTCTTGAGCTCTTGCAGCTGGTCGACCAGGTCGCGCATGCGCGCGCCGGCCAGCGCCGCCTGGCCGGCGGCCAGGGCATCGAGGTCCAGGCGCAGCTGGCGCCGCACGATCTCCTTGCGCGCCGGGATCAGGTCGTGGAACAGGGCCGCTTCCAGCGCGCCCAGGCGGCTCTTCTCGAACAGGGCCATGTCGCCGTTGATCTTGCCGACCAGGGCTTTTTGCGCGGAGACCGGATACACGCGCGCGCTGTCCAGGCCCAGCTCGCGGGCCACGCTCAGTTGCTGGCGCGCGATCTCGGCGTCGTTCTGTTCCGGCGTGCGCAGCTCGTCCCACATCGCGTCGATCTTGTTGAGCACCGCCAGCCGTCCCGGCCCGGCCCCGATATGGGTGCGCCAGACGTCGATGTCGCTCTTGGTCACGCCGGTTTCGGCGGCCAGGACGAACAGCACCGCGTGCGCGTTCGGGATCAGGTTCAGGGTCAGTTCCGGCTCGGTCCCGATCGCGTTCAGGCCCGGCGTGTCGAGGATCACCAGCCCCTGCTTGAGCAGCGGGTGGGGCAGGTTGATGATGGCGTGGCGCCACTGCGGGATCTCGACCGTGCCGTCGGCGCCCAGGCTGGTGGCGGTCTCCGGGTCGTTCGGGTCCCACAGGCCGTAGCGCTCCGCTTCCAGGGCCGGTACGCGGCGCGTCAGGCTCACCTGGCGGAAGGCCTCGGTCATGCGTTCGGGAGCGTCGAGGTCGAGCGGCAGCACCGTCCAGGCGGCCGGATCGTCGCGGAAGTCGCTGGTGGACAGGTGCTCCGCGCGGGTCTCGATCGGCAGCAGGCGGATGCAGGGCGGCAGCGCCGCGTCGTACAGCAGCTCGGTCGGGCACATGGTGGTGCGCCCGGCGCTCGAGGGCAGGATGCGCTGGCCGTAGTCGGCGAAGAAGAGCGCGTTGATCAGCTCGGTTTTACCGCGCGAGAACTCGGCCACGAAGGCCACCGACAGGCGGTCGTCGCGCAGCCGCGCCAGGGCCCGCGCCAATTGCTGCTCGCCGCCGCCGTCGACCAGTGCGGCATCGCGCAGGGCCGCGCCATAGGTTGCCAAAGCTGCGGTGACGGCGGCGCGCCAGGCGCCATACTGTTGGAAATCCTGCATGTTGTGTACCCGTGATCGAGAAACTAGCGCTGGCACTGCATGCAATAGAAAGTCGAACGCTGGCCCTGCTTGATCTGGCGGACCGGCGACCCACAGTTGCGGCAGGGCACTCCTGCACGATCATAGACGAAATATGTCTGCTGGAAATATCCAGATTGTCCGTTTACAGCAATAAAGTCCTTCAGCGTGCTGCCGCCCTGGACAATGGCGGCGGCCAGGATCTCCTTGATCGCGGCGGCCAGCCGGTCGTAGCGGGCGCGGCTGATGCGCGCGGCCGGGGTTTTCGGGTTGATCCTGGCCTGGAACAGGCTTTCGCAGGCGTAGATATTGCCGACGCCAACCACGATGTCGCCCGCCAGCAGCACCTGCTTGATCGGCGCGCTGCGCTTGCGCGTCTCGCGGTGCAGCAGCTCGCCCGAAAAGCCGTCTTCGAGCGGCTCGACCCCCAGGCCGCGCAGCAAGAGGTGGTTGCCAATCTCGCCCTCGTCCTGGTCGTGCCAGAGCACGGCGCCGAAGCGGCGCGGATCGTGCAGGCGCAATACCTGCTGGCCTTCCGGACCCGCCACGACCAGGTCGAAATGGTCGTGCGTGCGCGGCTCGACCCCGGGCGGCAGCACGCGCAGGTGGCCGGACATGCCCAGGTGGATGATCAGGGCGCCATGCTCGAAGTGGACCAGCAGGTATTTGCCGCGCCGGTCGGTGTGGGTGATGCGCTTCCCGACCAGCAGGCTGGACAGGCCGGGCGGGAAGGGCCAGCGCAGGCCTTCGCGGCGCATGACCACCGCTTCGACGACACGGCCTTCGATATGGGGCGCGACACCGCGCCGGGTGACTTCGACTTCTGGGAGTTCGGGCATGGGGAGGTACTCGGTGACAATTCTTGGAAAGCAAACACGCTGCATTGCACGCGGGCGCATGCTAGAGCGTAGAATCAGAGGACACCCAGCACACAGGATTTGCCTTGAAAAACGCTTTCGTCATTGTAACCCTCTCCAGCATCCTGGCGGCGTGCGCTGTCGCGCCCACACAGCAGCCGGCGGCCAGTGCCGCTCCGGCAGCGGGCGCTGGCGTCCCGCTCGGGCAGGAGCCGGACGAGACGGCGGCAGCCACGGAATCGGACGACGACGCGCAAGCCAGGCTGCGGGCCGAGATCGAGGCGCGCCTGCCGAAGGTCGAACTGACCAGCAGCATGCTGAACCAGCTACTTAAGGCCGAGTTCGCATTCCGCAAGGGCGACTGGCAGGGACCCTATCTCACCATGCTGTCGCTGGCCCAGCAGACCCGCGACCCGCGCCTGGCGCGCCGCGCGGCCGAAATGGCGGTCACGGCCCGCCAGGCCGACGACACCCTGGCCGCCGTGCGCCTGTGGCGCGAGCTCGATCCGGCCTCGGACGAAGCAACCCAGTATTTCGTCGGCATGGTGGTCACCTCGGACGACATCGCCGAAGTCGAGCCGATCTTCGTCGAACGCCTGAAGGCGGCGCCGCTCAAGGAGCGCGGCGTGCTGATGTTCCAGATCCAGCAATTGCTGGGCCGCGCCAAGGACAAGGATGCCGCCGCCGCCATGCTCGAGCGCATCGTCAGCCCCTACAACGGCACGCTGGAAGCGCACATCGTGCGTGCCCAGGCGGCGCTGGCCCGCGCCGACAAGGCGGCGGCCGTGCGCGAGGCGCAGGCGGGCCTGGCGGCCAAGCCCGATTCCGAAATCGCCATGCTGATGATGGCCCAGGTGCTGGAAGACGACGCCAAGGCCGCGCCGATGCTGGAAGCCTTCCTCAAGCAGCATCCGGAAGCGCGCGAAGTGCGCGCCGCCCATGCGCGCATCCTGGTCAACCAGAAGCAGTACCCGCAGGCCCGTGCGCAGTTCGAGGCGCTGCTCAAGGCCAAGCCGGACGACGCCGGCAACCTGTACGCGCTGGGCGTGCTGGCCAGCCAGATGAACGACGCCAAGGCGGCCGAAACCTATTTCACGCGCTTCGTGGACGTGCTGGGCCGCAGCCCGGAAGACGACCGCGACCCGACCCGCGCGCTCCTGATCCTGGCCCAGCTCGCCGAAGACCGTGGCGACTTCCCGGCTGCCTTGCTGTGGCTGGAAAAAATTCCCGCCGGCACCGAACCGCAACTGCTGTTCAATGCCCAACTGCGCCGGGCGGGCGTGATGGCCAAGGCCGGCGACCTGGCCGGCGGACGCCGGCTGCTGGCCGGCCTGGCGCCCGCCGAGCCGGCACAGCAGGCCCAGGTGGCGGTGGCGGAATCGCAACTGCTGCGCGACGCCGGCCAGGTGCTGGAAGCCTATGCGCTGATGGAAGCGGCCGCCAGGCGCTTCCCGAAAAATCCCGACCTGCTGTACGACTTTGCGCTGCTGGCCGAGAAGATCGGCCGGGTCGAGATCATGGAAAAGGTACTGCGCGAGGTGATGGTGCTGGCGCCGGACAACCACCACGCCTACAACGCCCTCGGCTATTCGCTGGCCGAGCGCAACCTGCGCCTGCAGGAAGCCCATGCGCTGGTCGCCAAGGCGCTCGAGATGGCGCCGGGCGACGCCTTCATCATGGACAGCATGGGCTGGGTCCAGTACCGCCTCGGCAAGCTCGACGAAGCGGAAAAATACCTGCGCCAGGCCTATGCGCTGCGCAGTGACCCGGAAATCGCCGTGCACCTGGGTGAGGTGCTGTTCCAGAAGGGCAAGCAGGCGGATGCCCAGCAATTGTGGCGTGAAGCACGCGCCAAGGATCCGCAGAACGACACGCTGCGCAGCACGCTGGCGCGGCTTCGGCAGAGCTTGTGAAATAATCTACGGTCGCCTCAGCGCATAACGAAACAAATTTCCTCGATCCGATGCCAATTACCCGACGCCTGACCCTGCTCGCCATCGCCGCCACCATGCTCGCCGGCTGCGCCACCACCAGCACCAATGTCGCCACCGTCGGCGCCTACCGCGACAGCATCGACCTGAATGGCCGCCTGGCGGTCAATTACCAGAAGGACGGCAAGACCGAATCCTTGAACGGCAATTTCAACTGGGCGCAGCGTCCGGGGCATGTCGACGTCGAGCTGGTGTCGCCGCTGGGGCAAACCGTGGCGACCATCGCCGTCACGCCGGGCTCTGCTACTTTGACGCAAGCCGGCCGCAAGCCGGTGACGGCAAGCGATATCGATGGCCTGACCCAGCAGACGCTGGGCTGGCCGCTGCCGGTCTCGGGCCTGCGCGACTGGCTGCAGGGCTATGCGGTGGACGCCGGCGGCCAGCGCTTCTCGGCTTCGCCCGCCAACAACAGCGTGACCACGCGCGACGGCTGGCGCCTGCGCTTCGTCGAGTGGCAGGATGCCAAGGCGGCCCAGCCGGCGCCGCGCGTGATCCATGCCGAGCGCGCCGCGGCGGGGGACATCCAGGACCTGTCGATCCGTATCGTCGTGAACCCGGCAGGGCAGGGGTAAGAGCGCATGCGTTCGCTGCACCATTGCCCGGCCCCGGCCAAGCTCAACCTGTTCCTGCACGTCGTCGGCCGCCGCGCCGATGGCTACCACCTGCTGCAAAGCGTGTTCCAGCTGATCGACCGCGCCGACACCCTGCATTTCGACCTGCGTGACGACGAGCTCATCGTGCGTACGAGCGACATGCCGGGCGTGCCCGCCGAGCAGGACCTGGTCGTGCGCGCCTTGCGCCTGCTGCAGGCGGAATATGCGCGCCGCTACGGGCGCCTGCCGCCGGGCATCGACGTGGCGGTGGAAAAGATCCTGCCGATGGGTGGCGGGCTGGGAGGAGGCTCGTCGGACGCTGCCACCGCGCTGATGGCGGCCAACCACTTGTGGCAGGCAGGATTGACGCAGCAGGAGCTGATGAACCTGGGACTGCCGCTGGGCGCCGACATTCCCTTCTTCCTGTTCGGCGAGACCGCGTTTGCCGAGGGCGTGGGCGAGTCGCTCCAGCCCGTGCGCGGCCCGGAATGCTGGTATGTCGTGATCGAGCCGGGCGTCGCCGTGCCGACCCCGGCAATATTTTCTGCCCCGGATTTGACAAGGGATACCGAGCGGGTCATAATATCGGACTTTTCCAGCAGCTACGATGTTTCAGGCAAGCATCGCGGTTTTGGGAAAAATGATTTGCAGGACGTGGCTGAACGCCTGTTCCCGCCGGTAGCAGAGGCGGTCGAATGGTTGGGCAGGCATGGCGATGCCAGGATGACTGGCTCCGGAGCGTGTGTATTCTGCGCGTTCTCCAGCGAGCGCGAAGCGGATCAGGTGGCGGCACTCGTGCCAGGCACTTGGCGAGCATGGAAAGCGCATTCGTTGTTGAGGCATCCGATGAAATCGCTCTTGCAGAATCAGTGAGTTATGGAATAAAATTTTGCCTGTCGCGACGTTAAGCGTTAAAATACGCAGAATGTAACGGCAAGCAAGTGCAGTCGTGTAGGGGAATCGCCAAGCTGGTTAAGGCACCGGATTTTGATTCCGGCATACCAAGGTTCGAATCCTTGTTCCCCTGCCAAAGTTTTCCCGGCTGTCGATGCTCAAGCGTCCAGCGGGTAAAAACCGCGGTGCAATGCTCCGCAAGCATCGGCAACGCAGCGTCGTCAAACATCAGCCGGTTCAGCCGGCTGATTGTTTTTCAAGTGTCAACTCTTCTATCTCTTGGGACTTCCTCCATGGCTTACGAAAACCTGATGGTTTTTACCGGCAATGCCAATCCGGCACTAGCAGAGGGGGTCGCTAAGAACCTCGGCATTCCACTCGGCAAAGCAATGGTCTCGAAGTTCTCGGACGGCGAGGTCATGGTCGAGATCAACGAGAACGTGCGTGGCAAGGATGTCTTCGTCCTGCAATCGACCTGCGCACCGACCAACGACAACCTGATGGAAATCATCCTGATGGTCGACGCGCTCAAGCGTGCGTCCGCTGGCCGCATCACCGCCGCGATTCCTTACTTCGGCTACGCCCGCCAGGACCGCCGCCCGCGTTCGGCGCGCGTCGCGATCTCGGCCAAGGTCGTCGCCAACATGCTCGAAGAAGCCGGCGTCGAGCGCGTCCTGATCATGGACCTGCACGCCGACCAGATCCAGGGCTTCTTCGACATCCCGGTCGACAATATCTACGCATCGCCGATCCTGCTGGGCGACCTGCAGAAGCGCAACTACGACGACCTGCTGGTCGTGTCGCCGGACGTCGGCGGCGTGGTGCGTGCCCGCGCCCTGGCCAAGCGCCTCGGCTGCGATCTGGCGATCATCGACAAGCGCCGCCCGAAGGCGAACGTGTCGGAAGTCATGAACATCATCGGTGAAGTCGAAGGCCGCAACTGCGTCATCATGGATGACATGGTCGACACCGCCGGCACCCTGACCAAGGCCGCCGAAGTGCTCAAGGAGCGCGGCGCCAAGAAAGTGGTTGCTTACTGCACGCACCCTGTCCTGTCGGGTCCGGCAATCGACCGCATCAACAATTCGCCGCTCGACGAGCTGGTCGTCACCGACACCATCCCGCTGAGCGCAGCCGGCGCCGCCTGCACCAAGATCCGCCAGCTCACCAGCGCACCATTGCTGGCCGAGACTTTCAAGCGCATCGTCAAGGGTGACTCGGTTATTTCGCTGTTCGCTGAATAAGCAACAGAACGTCATTTGGCGGCGCGCCAGGCTGGAAAAGCCTGGCGCGCCGTTGTACTATCTCAGGCTCACCGAATTCTTGAGCGCGCACTACGGCGCTCTTTCATGACTGTCCCTGGTCGCGGGGATGGTCACCACAATTGGGTTACCGGGCTGGCGCATCTGTACCGGCATTCGGACCCATTTATACTTGGAGTTTCACATGAAAGTTGTTGCATTCAACCGCACCCTGCAGGGCACCGGAGCGAGCCGCCGCCTGCGCAAGGCTGGCCAGACCCCAGGCATCATCTACGGCGGCACCGCTGCCCCAGTCCTGATCGCCCTGGACGGCAACGCCCTCTGGCACGCGCTCAAGAAAGAAGCATTCCACGGTTCCGTGCTCGACCTCGAAATCGACGGCGCCACCCAGCAAGTCCTGCTGCGTGACTTCCAGATGCACGCATACAAGCAACTGGTCCTGCACGCTGACTTCCAGCGCGTCGACGCATCGCAGCCGATCCACACCAAGGTCGCCCTGCACTTCATCAACGCCGAGACCTCGCCAGCCGTCAAGCTGAGCAGCGCAGTCATCTCGCACGTGCTGAACGAGCTGGACGTGTCCTGCCTGCCAGGCAAGCTGCCTGAGTTCATCGAAGTCGACCTGAGCAAGCTGGAAGCCGGCCAGTCGATCCACACCGACGACCTGACCCTGCCAGAAGGCGTGACCGCGCTGACCCACGGCCAGAACCTGACCATCGTCACCTCGTCGATCCCACGCGGCGCCGTGTCGGCTGAAGCAGCTGCTGAGTAATATCTTCTTGTAGCACCGCGCGAGCGGTGCGAAAGAAACAGAACCCGCCGTGGCTTGCCCGGCGGGTTTTTTGTCGACCGTCATTCGTGACGTCGTGTTTTTCGTAGGGTGGGCGGCTCCACCCGGTAATGCGAGCAGCCCAAACCATCACCGCCGCCCGCGCGTTCAATCAGTGGATGAGCAGACGCTCAGGCAGCCTTGCCATGGTTTGAACGCGCGGGCGGCGATCAGGGTAACACCGGGCATCTTCCGGGTAGAGCCGCCCACCCTACGAACGGCGGACGCTTATGCCGACGGTTTTCAGCGATAATCCTGTCTTTCCCAGAATCACTCATACCATGTCCATCCGACTGATCGTCGGCCTCGGCAACCCGGGCCCGGAATACGAACAAACCCGCCACAACGCCGGCTTCTGGCTGGTCGACAACCTGGCCAATTCACTGCCCGGCTGCCGCCTGCAGCGCGAAGCACGCTTCAACGCCATGGTCGCGAAGACCCGCATCGCGGGCAACGAGGTCTGGCTGCTGGAACCGCTGACCTACATGAACCGCTCCGGCCAGTCGGTCGGCGCGCTCGCGCGCTTCTACAAGATCAATCCGGATGAAGTGCTGGTCGTGCACGACGAGCTCGACATGCTGCCTGGCGTGGCCAAGCTGAAGAAAGGCGGGTCCTCGGGCGGGCACAACGGCCTGAAGGACATTACCTCAGCCCTCGGCACCCAGGACTACTGGCGCCTGCGCCTGGGCATCGGCCATCCGCGCAGCCTGAATCTGCAGCAGGGCGTTGCCGACTTCGTGCTGCACCGCCCGCGCCGCGAAGAGCAGGTGCTGATCGAGGAATCGATCGACAAAGCCTTGCGCATCATTCCGCTGGTCTGCGAAGGCAAGATGGATGTGGCGACCATGCAGTTGCACACCGCCTGATCGCTAACGCCCCTGCACCACCACCTGCCCGCGCAGGTCGCGCATCATGCGCTCCAGCGCCGGCCGCATGACGCGGTAGTCGCTTGGCGTGCAGGTTGCCGCCGTATGCCGGAACTGAAGCCGTCGCTTCACCACCACCGCATCGCCCTGCCGCGCATACTGCGAGCGGTAGAAGAATCTTCCATCGTCCACTACCAGCGGTTTCGGCAGCGCCAGCACGCGCGTTTTGGCCGGCAGCCGATAGCGCAGCTCGTCCTCGGCGTCGACGGCGGGACAGACGAATTCCTGGCGCCGCTCCGGCTCGCGCCCCAGGTCGAATACCGCATCGCCCAACCCTCCCCAGAAGTTGTAGGTCGTCGCCAGGGCGACCGGCCCGGGCAGGTGCACGAAGCCGTTGGTTGCGCCCGAAAAAGCCAGCGTGTAGTCGCTCGAGGACGCATCGAGTTCGCCCGGCTCGAGCAAACCGTCACCCGTCTGTCCCAGCCCCGCCAGCAGGCGCCGCACGAAGCGCTCGCGCTCACCTTGCGGCGTGGCGCGTACCGCCTGCCGGTAGGGTTCTGCAATCGCGCCGCCACTGGTGCGCGCGACGTGGAAGCGGCTGCTGCCGTCGCGCGCGATGTCGAAGCGGGTAAAGGTGCGGCTGCGTGCCGGCTGGAATACCGGCGTCACCGCGAAGCTGCCGCTGTCGGCCAGCAGCACCGGTTTGCCCAGCAGGGCGGGCGCCAGGTAACCGCCGGCGACCGTTGCTGCGGTCGGGTCCAGGTACAGCTGCAATTGCGGCACGTAGACGATCACATGGTTCAGCACACCGAGCGTCGGCACGGCCGGCAGGCGGTAGGCGTCGTCGCTGTTGACCAGCGCGGCGCTGCCCGGGATGCCGGCTGCGGCAAGCAGCGCCTGCAGCAGCGCCGCATGGTCCTTGCAGTCGCCATAGCGGTTGGCCAGTACGGCCGGCGCGGGATGCGGCACCACGCCGCCCGGGCCGAGATAGACCGCGACGTAGCGGATATTGCGCCTGACCCAGTCGGATAGTGCGATCGCACGGGCACGCGGATCGGCAATTCCTTGCGTGATCCCGGCCGCGAGTTTCGTGATGGCCGCGTCGGGCAGGGCCGCCGCCGCCGCGCGGGCGTGATAGGCGCGGGCAAAGGCCGCATAGTCCGGGAAGGTGGTGACGGCCAGCCGCCGGCCGTAGTCGACATAACTGACGGAACCTTGCTCGATGCGCTCGTGCTCTCCCTCCACATAGCGCCAGCTCGTGCGGCGCCGGCCCGGCGGGCTGTCGTTCGACGCCTGTTCGAAGCCCACCGCGTCGGCATACAGCATCATCGAGGCGGGCAGGTCATAGGTCAGCCGGAAGTCTTTCGTGGGGAAGGGGCGGGCGATGGTGAAGTCTTCGAACTGGCCAGGAAACAGCGGCGTGTGGCGCCGCAGCCGATAGCGCAGGTTGAGGGTGTCGCCCACGGCGACGTCGGGGAAGATGACGACTTTCAGGCGCGTGTCCTGGAACATCGGCGCATCCTGGGATACCGCTTCCTGCTGTTCGCGGATCTGGCTGGGTGCAACCGGCACGCGTCGACCGTCGACCTTGGCGGTCCAGCCCTCGACGGAGACGACCTCGTCGAGCGAGGCATTGAAGCCGATGAACTGCTCGGCATGCAGCTCGATGGCTGCGCTGGTATGGATGTTCTTTACCAGCTCGACGTCGAGCACGTAGGACCCGTCGGCCTCGACCGTGAAATGCTGGTGGTAGCGCTCGACGGTGATGGCGTTGTCGCTCGCCGCCAGCGGGCCGCAGGCGAACAGCAGCATGAGAACCAGGGCAAGTCGAAACGGCATGGCGGACTCCGCAAACAGGAATGGACCATGTTACGTAGCAGCCTTCTCCGACCCTTGCGCCAGCACAAGCGTGTTCTTCCTGCGATAATTTTGCCCATGAAGGCACTCACATTCCACGCCGGGCCGCTGGCCCTGGCCCAGCTCGGCGCACAAGGCTTGCGCGCACAGGACATCGCCATCGTTCCGGCCGCTGCCGGCGGACCGAAAGGACTGATCTTTCAGGCCGTCGACCAGTGGATGTTCGGCGAATGGCTGCCGTCCGCCCCGCGCGAGCGCGACCTGATCGGCGCCTCGATCGGCGCCTGGCGCATGGCCGCCGCCTGCCAGCGCGACCCCGCCAAGGCATTCGCGCGCCTGGGCGAGCTCTACGCCGGCCAGCGCTACACGAGCAAGAAGCCGACCCAGGGCGAAATCGACGAAGTGGTGCAGGGACTTCTAGGCGAATTCGTGCGCGGCCACGAAGATGACATCGTCAGCCATCCCCACCACCGCCTGCACCTGCTGGCCGTGCGCGGCAAGGGCGGGCTGGCCGCGCCCGCGCATCCACGCGCCGAACTGCGCGGCTTCGCCGCGGCGGCGCTGCACAATGCCGGCTCGCGCGACTGGCTCGGGCGCCTGCTCGAGCGCGTCGTGATCGGCGACGAGCGGTCAAAAGCGCCGTGGCTGCGCGAGCGCTTCGACGCGTTTACGACCCATTTCTCGTCGCTCACGCGCGACAACCTGGCCAGCAGCCTGCTGGCCTCGGGCACGCTGCCGCTCTTGATGAAACCAGTCACCGGTATCACGGAGGCTCCGCCGGGCAGTTACTGGGACGGCGGCATCATCGACTACCACCTGGCCTTGCCCTATGCGCGGGCCGCTGGCGAGGCCAGGGGCGACCTGGTGCTGTACCCGCACTTCACCCAGCATATCGTGCCGGGCTGGCTCGACAAGGGCTTCCCGTGGCGCCGGGCCGCGCGCGGCGCCAACCGCGGCTGGCTCGACAACGTGCTGATCATCGCGCCGTCCGACGATTTCCTGCGCAGCCTGCCGCGCGGGAAGCTGCCGGACCGGGCGGATTTCAAGTTTTATGGACTCGACCATGACGCGCGCATCCGCGACTGGCAGCGGGCGATGGGGGAGGGGCAGCGGCTGCGGGATGAACTGGCGGAGTTCGTGGCCAAGCCTGATTTGTCGCGGGTGCGGCCGCTTTAGTACTTGGGTGTTCGGAATTGCCGGCCCCGCCGAACATAGAATTTCTGCTGACAAAACGACAAGCCCATGTCCACGCCGAGCCGGTTTTTTCAGCAGCCCGCACCGTCCGCGGTTACAATGTGGGGTTTTGGAGCCGGGCTTCCTTTCCGCTCCGCGTCCACCGAATTAGAAAGAATTCCCATGAGTCTCCAATGCGGCATCGTCGGCTTGCCGAACGTCGGCAAGTCCACCCTGTTCAACGCCCTGACCAAGGCCGGCATCCCGGCCGAGAACTACCCGTTCTGCACGATCGAGCCAAACGTCGGCGTGGTCGAGGTGCCGGATCCGCGCATGCAGGCACTGGCAGACATCGTCAAGCCGGAGCGCATGGTGCCGGCCATCGTCGAATTCGTCGACATCGCCGGCCTGGTGGCGGGCGCCTCGAAGGGCGAGGGCCTGGGCAACCAGTTCCTGTCGCACATCCGCGAAACCGACGCCATCGTCAACGTGGTGCGCTGCTTCGAAGACGACAACGTGATCCACGTGTCCGGCAAGGTCAACCCGATCGACGACATCGAGGTCATCCAGACCGAGCTGGCGCTGGCCGACCTGACTGCCGTCGAAAAGGCGATCCACCGCGAGAACAAGAAGGCGCGTTCGGGCGACAAGGACGCGGCCAAGCTGGTGGCGATCTGCGAGCGCATCCTGCCGCACCTGAACGAAGGCCAGCCGGTGCGCACCATGGGCCTGGACGCCGACGAGATGCTCCTGATCCGTGACCTGCACCTGATCACCGCCAAGCCGGCCATGTACGTGGCCAACGTGTCGGACACGGGCTTTACCAACAATCCGCTGCTGGACCAGCTGACCGAATTCGCGAAGAAGCAGAACGCGCCGATCGTGGCGATCAGCGCCGCGATCGAAGCGGAAATCGCCGACCTCGACGACGCCGACAAGGCCGCCTTCCTGGGCGACATGGGCATGGACGAGCCGGGCCTGGACCGCCTGATCCGCGCCGCCTACAAGCTGCTCGGCCTGCAGACCTATTTCACCGCCGGCGTGAAGGAAGTGCGCGCCTGGACCGTGAAGGTCGGCGCCACCGCCCCGCAAGCCGCGGGCGTGATCCACACCGACTTCGAGCGCGGCTTCATCCGTGCCCAGACCATTTCGTATGACGACTACATCGCCTTGAAGGGCGAAGCCGGCGCCAAGGAAGCGGGCAAGATGCGCGCTGAAGGTAAGGAATACGTGGTCAAGGATGGTGATGTGTTGAATTTCCTGTTCAACGTCTAAGCATCAGGTCGGAATCCGACGGATTCCGATGGACATTAAACGCCCCGATCTGTCTTCAGGTTTGGGGCGTTGTCTTATCCGCGAGTTGGCTGGGCTTTGACAACTCTAGATCGTACTTAGATTTAGCAGATCTAAATTTGGCGCGACCACTATGCTCTTCTTGCCTGAGAGTTTTTCAACACAATAGGCTAGAAGCGGTATGCCACGGTCATGAGCTGGCTATATTCGCGGTGCCGTTCAAACCTCTGATGCCCCAGCGCCGCCCGCGTGACAGCGATTCTTCATTCTGGCGCCCCGCATTGTTCGTCTAGTAGCAGCTTGGCAATTCCAATCACATCCGTGGCATGAAAATGCCGCAGAGGAAATGCGCTGCCGCTACAATATGGCCATGCATACAGACGGCCTTATCTGCGAACTTGCTCTACGCCTGCACCGCTCCGGTAAGGCGCGGACTCGGCTCCATCTACCGCAGTTAGAAGGCGGCTATGCAGACCACACCTCGCCAATAGTTCGTTTTGACAAAAAGGTGCGTCAGTTCGCCAGTTTTCCAAGCCAGCCAGTCTTCCTCTTGGCCTATGGTGTGTTACTGAGCCAAGGCGCTGAGCCAGGCGCGCGATCAAACCCCTTGCGCCATATCGGTTATTGCCGGGCGACAAACCCGCACTTTGGGAAGGAGGAAGATGCATGACGCCAGAAGCTAAGGCCCGACAGCAGATCGACCAGAAACTCGAACAAGCCGGCTGGGTTATCCAGGACATGAAACATTTCAACCTGTCAGTCGGGTTGGGCGTGGCCATACGCGAATACACTACCGACACCGGCCCGGCCGATTATGTGCTGTTCGTGGATCGCGTGGCCTGCGGCGTGATCGAGGCCAAGAAAGACAGCGCTGGCGAGAATCTCACCGTAATCGAAAGTCAGACCGAGCGCTACGCCGGAGCCAACCTCAAATGGCGCAAGGACAACACGCTACTGCGCTTTCTGTTCGAGGCCACCGGCCAGATCATCCGCTTCACCGATAACGCCGACCCGGCACCGCGCTCGCGCGAACTATTCCACTTCTTCCAGCCCGGTCAACTCAAGGAATGGCTGGCCCAGCCCGACACCCTGCGACGCCGCCTCATCGAGCAGATGCCGGCGCTGCCCGAACAAAACCTGCGCGACTGCCAGATCAGCGCCGTCACCGGGTTGGAAAAATCGCTGGCGAAGAACAGGCCGCGCGCGCTGATCCACATGGCCACCGGCGCGGGCAAGACTTTCACCGCCATCACCGCCGTCTACCGCCTGCTCAAGTTCGGCGGCGCCAAGCGCATTCTGTTCCTGGTCGATACCCGCAACCTCGGCAAGCAGGCGCACCAGGAATTCATGGCCTATACGCCACCGGACGATGCGCGCAAATTTACCGAGCTTTACAACGTACAACGGTTGGCATCTTCCAGCATCGACCCGCACGCGCAGGTGTGCATCAGCACCATCCAGCGCATGTACTCCATCCTTAGCGGCGAGCCCATCGATGAAGCCGCCGAGGACGTGTCGCTCAACGAGGTGCAGCAAACGGCGAAGCAGGAAAAGCTGGTTCGCTACAACCCGGCGATTCCGGTCGAGGAATTCGACTTCATCATCATCGACGAGTGCCATCGCAGCATCTACAACCTGTGGAAGCAGGTGCTCGACTACTTCGACGCCTACCTCATCGGTCTCACCGCGACGCCAGACAAACGCACCTTCGGTTTCTTCAACGAGAACATCGTCGCCGAATACAGCTACGAAGACTCGGTGGCCGATGGCGTGAACGTCGGTTATGACGTGTACGAGATCGTCACCGAAGTCACCCAGAAAGGCGCGGAGCTGAAGGCAAAAGAGTGGGTGGATCATCGCGACCGCGCCACTCGCAAGAAGCGCTGGGCCGAAACTGAGGAAGACACTGCCTATTCCGCCAAACAGCTGGACAAATCGGTGGTCAATCCGAGCCAGATCCGGCAGGTGATCCAGGCAATGAAGACGGCGGTGGAAACGCAGATCTTCCCTGCACGCCAGGAAACGCCCAAGACCCTCATCTTCGCCAAGACCGACAGCCATGCCGACGACATCATCAAGATCGTGCGCGAGGTCTACAACCAGGGCAACGCCTTTTGCCGCAAGGTCACCTACAGCGAAAAGGACGCCGATGGCGTGCTGACAAGCTTTCGCAATGACTTCCATCCACGCATCGCAGTCACCGTGGACATGATCGCCACCGGCACCGATGTGAAACCGCTGGAAGTGCTGCTCTTCATGCGCGATGTGCGCAGCAAGGGCTATTACGAACAGATGAAAGGCCGCGGCGTGCGTAGCCTGGATGCCGACAGTCTGAAGCGCGTCAGCGGCAGTGCCGACGGCGCCAAGACCCGCTTCGTACTTATCGACGCGGTGGGCGTGGAAAAATCCTGCAAGACGGAAAGCCGCCCGCTGGAAAAGAAACCCGGCGTGGTGCTGAAAGATCTGCTGCAGGGCGTGGCCTTGGGACACCGCGACGACGACACCGTGCTGTCACTGGCCAACCGCCTGGTGCGCCTGAACAAGCAGCTCGATGACAAGGCCAGGGCTCGCATCGAAAAGCACAGTGGCGGCATCCCGTTGGGCGGGCTGGGCAAGGCGCTGATTCATGCGTTGAACCCGGATGCCATCGTGCAAACCGCGCTGGCCACGGCGAAGGCGAAGGGCATCACCCGCAGCGAAGACAGCTTGCTTCCCGAAGAAATCGACGCCGCCCGCACGACTCGTGTGATGGCAGCCTGCGCGCCTTTCGATAATCCAGAACTGCGCGACGAAATTGAAAACGCCCGCCGCGAGCGCGAGCAGCTCATCGACCACATTAACCTGGATCAGGTGACATTCAGCGGCTTCTCCGAGCAGGCCGAGGCGCAGGCGCACAAAACGATCCAGAGCTTTGCCGACTACCTCAAGACGCACAAGGATGAAATCGCCGCGCTCGGCTTTTTCTACGCCCAGCCCTATCAGCGCCGCGCGTTGACCTTTGACATGATTGAAGAGTTGCACGAGCAGTTGAGCCGCCCACCGCTGATGCTCACCACCGAGCGGCTCTGGAGCGCCTATGCTCGGGTACAGACCAGTCGGGTGGAAGGCGCGGACAAGAAACGCCAGCTTACCGATCTTGTGTCCCTCGTGCGTTTCGCGCTCGGACTGGATCGTGAACTCAAACCCTTTGCCGACGAAGTGGACCGGCGCTTCCAGGCTTGGATCTGGCGCCACAACGCCCAGCGCGGGAGCGCTTTCAGTGCTGAGCAAACCGAATGGCTGCGGCTGATGAAGGAGCACATTGCGAGTTCGTGCTCGATCGATCGCCAGGATTTTGATTACGCCGAACTGGCCGATAAAGGCGGGCTGCAGAAGGCTTGGGGGCTATTTGGTAAGGAGTTGGATACACTGATGAATGAAATGAATGAGGAGTTGGTCGCGTAATGGCTTTTACGATGTCCGTTGCCGAAGTAATCGCGGCAGATACGACTGGATTGTTGGCAAAGCACGTTTCGTGGGAGCGAGTTCCCTTGGCCGCAGTGGCAGCAATCCTGAATGGCGCACCATTCGATTCATCACTTTTTAGCTCAACGGTTGGCATCCCTCTTGTTCGCATTCGAGATGTGCTTTCTGGCGAGACCACAACCTTTTACATGGGCACATACGACGACGTGTACTTGGTGAAACAGGGTGATCTGCTGATCGGCATGGATGGTGATTTCAACTGTGGTTACTGGGGTTCGCAGCGTGCTCTTTTGAACCAGCGGGTTTGTAAGGTCACGCCCAACGGTTCGTTCTACGACAAGCGATTTCTTGCTTATGTATTGCCTGGGTATTTGGCAGCAATCAATGCCAACACGCCATCAGTTACTGTGAAGCATTTATCATCGAAGACCACCGGCGCGATTGACCTGCCTCTTCCACCTCGCGCTCAACAAACCCGCATCGTCGCCAAGCTCGAAGAGCTGCTGTCCGACCTCGATGCCGGCGTGGCAGAGCTGAAGGCGGCGCAGAAGAAGTTGCAGCAATACCGCCAGTCCCTGCTCAAGGCTGCCGTGGAAGGCGCGCTCACGGCCTCATGGAGGGAAACACAGCGGGGCGCGAAGACGCCCCTTGAGACCGGCGCGGAACTATTGGAGCGCATCCTTCGCGAGCGCCGCGTCCGCTGGGAAGAGAAGCAGCTCGCCAAGTTCAAGGAACAAGGCAAAACCCCACCCAAGGATTGGCAAAAGAAATATCCCGAACCTGTTTCGTCGGACACCACCGGCCTTCCGGCATTGCCGGAGGGGTGGGTGTGGGTGAGTATGGATCAGCTTTCGCATTTCGTTCGGAACGGTATCTCCAAGACTCCAAACACGAATAGTGTTGGTTACTCCATCCTCAGAATCAATGCCGTTCGCGCCATGTCGGTTAGCTTCAACGAGACCAAAAACATTGATCTTGTTGCAGACGAGGCAGCAGACTACTTCATCGAAAATGGCGACTTGCTGGCGACGCGATACAACGGCAGCGTGGACTTGCTTGGTGTCGTTGGCCTCGTGCGTAACCCCCCATCCGAAATGCTTCACCCCGACAAGCTGATCCGAATGAAGCCCGTTGTTGAAGGGGCATTGGGACTATGGATTGAGATAGCAGCAAACACTAGTTACTCGCGAAAGCATATTGTTAAGCGAGTCAAAACGACTGCTGGGCAGACCGGGATTTCCGGCGAAGACTTGAAAAAGATGCCAATCCCGTTGCCTCCGCTTACTGAGCAGAGCATTTCAGTGGAACTCGTATCCCGTCAGCTTGCGGCATTGATTGAGCAGCATTCGGCGGTCGAGCGTGCGCTCAAACAATCTTCCGCCCAACGCCAAAACATCCTCCGCGCCGCCTTCGCCGGCCAGCTCGTGCCGCAAGACCCGAATGACGAACCCGCGAGCGTGCTGCTCGAACGCATCCGCGTCGAGCGCGCCGCACAGGCCGCCACGAAAAAGCCGCGTGGGCGCAAGACAGAGAAAGCCGCAGCATGAACGACCTGGTTGAAGAACCGTGGAGCGAGGAAGACTTCGCTGGCCTGGCCGAATCCTCCGATCTGGAGTGCAAGGCGGCACAGGGGCGCGATGGACGTGGCGAGCTCCCGGAGGATTTCTGGAAGAGCTACAGCGCCATGGCCAATACCGACGGCGGAGTCATTCTGTTGGGCGTGCAGGAGAAGCCGCGCGGGCAGTTCCGGGTGCTGGGGATTTCCGATGTCGAGCGGGTGCGCAAGGCGCTGTGGGACAACCTGCATAACCGGAAGCAGATCAGCCTCAATTTGTTGAGCGAGACCGACGTCCAGCCAACCCAGGTTGCCGGCAAAACGGTGCTGCAGGTGCGGGTGCCGCGTGCGCTTCGTCAGCAGCGGCCTGTGCATATGGGCAGTAATCCTTTCGGCGGCACCTGGTTGCGCCGCTTTGAAGGCGATTACGCCGCCGACGACGAAGCGGTGCGCCGTATGCTGGCGGAGCGTGTGGAAGATGCGCGCGACGAGCGCGTGCTCAAGGGCTTTGACTTCGGCGACCTGGACATGGACACCGTGGCTGCCTACCGTAACCGCTTTGCAGCGGTGAAGCCGGGCCATGTATGGACGGATCTTCCGGTACCGGAATTTCTTGAGCGCATAGGCGCCTGGGGCAAGAACCGCGAAGAAGGCTATAGCGGGCTGCGGCTGGCGGGCCTGCTGATGTTCGGCCGCGCCGAGGTGATTCGCGACGCGTTGCCGCATTACATGGTGGACTTTCAGGAGCGTCCCGAGGCCAAAACCGAGAAGCGCTGGATCGACCGCCTAGTGCCTGACGGCAGCTGGTCAGGCAACCTGTACGACTTTTTCCGCCGCGTGTACCAGAAGCTCACGGCCGATCTAAAGGTGCCGTTTCAGTTGCAGGATGGCCAGCGGGTCGAAGACACGCCTGTGCATGAAGCGCTGCGCGAGGCGCTGGCCAACACGCTGATCCATGCGGACTACACGGGGCGCGTGTCGGTGCTGGTGGTCAAGCGACCCGATATGTATGGCTTTCGCAATCCGGGACGGATGCGCATTCCACCGGAAATTGCCATTCATGGCGGTAATAGCGATTGCCGCAACCGCCGCCTGCAGACGATGTTCCAACTGGTGGGCTACGGTGACCATGCCGGTTCAGGCTTGCCCAAGATTTACACCAACTGGGCAGGCCAGCACTGGCGTCGACCGGTGCTGTACGAGCTGGCGGAGCCCGAGCAGACGCTCATGGAGTTGCGCATGAGCAGCCTGGTGCCGGCGCAAGCCGTTGCCGAGCTGACCAAGCTGTTGGACGCGCGTTTTGCCGCGCTGCCGGAAACCGCGCGCCTGGCCCTCATCACGGCGCAGGTGGAGGGACTGGTCAGCCACGACCGACTCAAGCAAATATCCACCGACCATCCCGCCGACCTGACCAAGATGCTGCGCGGTCTGGTGCGGGACGGGTTTCTGGTGCCGGACGGCGCTGGCCGGGGAATGGTTTATTTTCTACCTTGGCAACGGCGCTCTGCGGCGACGGTGTTTGACTTGGCTGATCAGGCCGGTTCGGCAGCGAGCGCCGATGTTGTACCACCGGACCTCGCTGCCGTACCACCGGAGCTAGTCGCCGTACCACCGGAGCTAGTCGCCGTACCACCGGAGCTAGCGTCGCCAGCTTCTGCGCTGGCTGGGCCTTATCTCGACTGGTCGACGCTCCCTGATGCGCTGCAGGCCCAACTGATCGAACAGGGGCGCATGGTATCCGGGCAAGGGCGCGTGGCCCCGGCGACCCTGCGGGAAACCATTCTGGCACTCTGTACCAATCGCTTGCTGGGGCTGCGTGTGCTGGCACAGGCGCTGCGACGCGACCCGGACGATCTGCGCAAACGAACACTTACTCCCATGGTCAGGGAAGGCGCCCTGCGCACCGCTTATCCTTCCATGACGGACCCACGGCAAGCGTATACCGCTTCGACCAATTCTGCGGAAAATAACGAATGAACACCTCCAACCTCATCCAGAAAGTCTGGAACTTTTGTCACACGCTGCGCGATGACGGCGTGGGCTATGGCGATTACCTGGAGCAGCTCACCTACCTGTTGTTCCTGAAGATGGCCCACGAGTATGCGCAGGAGCCGTACAACCGCGACACGCACGTTCCCAAGGGTTTCGACTGGGCCACCTTGCGCAGCAAGACCGGCGAGCCGCTGGAAGCGCACTATCTCGCCACCCTTCACAAGCTGGGTTCCGGGCCGGGCATGCTGGGCGCGATCTTCTTCAAAGCACAGAACAAGATTCAGGACCCGGCCAAGCTCTCGCGCCTGGTGCAGATGATCGACGAGCAGAGCTGGGTGGGCATGGATGCCGACACCAAAGGGGACTTGTACGAAGGGCTGCTGCAAAAGAACGCGGAGGACACCAAGAGTGGCGCTGGCCAGTACTTCACGCCGCGTGCCGTGATCCAGGCCATGGTGGAGTGTGTGCGACCAGAACCGGGCAAGACCATTGCCGACCCGGCCTGCGGCACGGGCGGCTTCTTCCTCGGTGCCTACAACTGGCTGACCCGCCCGAACGCCACGTTGAACAAGGCGCAAAAAGCTTTCTTGCGCGATGCAAGCTTCCATGGCAACGAGATCGTGCCCAGCACACGCCGTCTATGCCTGATGAACCTGTTTCTGCATAATATCGGCGAGCTGGACGGCGAACCTTCAGTGGATCGTTCGGATGCCCTGATCGCGGAGCCAAAACGCAAGGTAGATTACGTGCTGGCCAACCCGCCGTTTGGCAAAAAGAGCAGCATGACCATCACCAACGAGGAGGGCGAGGAAGACCGCGACGCGCTGACCTACGAACGCCAGGATTTCTGGGAAACCACCTCGAACAAGCAGCTCAACTTCCTGCAACACATCGTCAGCATGCTGAAGGTAGACGGCAAGGCTGCCGTGGTGTTGCCCGATAACGTGCTGTTCGAGGGTGGTGCTGGCGAGAGGATTCGCAGGAAATTGCTGGAGACCTGCGACGTGCATACCATCTTGCGC
This sequence comes from Telluria sp. ZT3P39, assembly GCF_059685935.1. Taxonomy (NCBI): domain Bacteria; kingdom Pseudomonadati; phylum Pseudomonadota; class Betaproteobacteria; order Burkholderiales; family Oxalobacteraceae; genus Telluria; species Telluria sp. ZT3P39. Next base: position 13,884 of record NZ_JCASIH010000015.1, on the reverse strand, counting down.
CTGCCCACGGGCATCTTCTATGCGCAGGGTGTGAAAGCCAACGTGGTGTTCTTCGACAATGCGCCCAAGGACGGTCGTGTGCATACCAAAGGCGTATGGTTCTACGACCTGCGCACCAACAAGCACTTCACGCTGAAGACACGCACACTGAAGCTCGATGACTTGCAGGACTTTATCACCTGCTTCCACCCGGAAAGCCGTCACGAGCGACAAGAAACTGAACGCTTCAAGTATTACCGCTACGAAGACTTGATCGCCCGCGACAAGGCCAGCCTGGACATTTTCTGGTTAAAAGACGACAGCCTGGACAAGCTCGATGACCTGCCGCCACCCGATGTGCTGCAGCAGGAAATCATTGAGCATCTCGAAGCAGCCTTGGTTTCGTTTCGGGATGTGGCAGTCGGATTGCGGGGAAACTGACATCCGTACAGTTGGACTGCCGCGTAAGTCCAAGTATCCGGACATGCCGAACAATTTCACTAGCTGCCACGACGAATGATGAAGAACATGATGAAACCGGCCGTCCTGGTGCTGGCACTGGCGGGCATGAACGGCGCGCTGGCGCAGGATGCAATCAAGTGCACGTCCTGCGTCGAATGGAACCAGCTCGCCGCGCCATTCACCATCCATGGCAACGCCTACTACGTCGGCACCGCCGGCCTGTCCGCCATTCTGGTCACCGGCCCGCAAGGCCACGTCCTGCTCGACGGCGCGCTGCAGCAGTCGGCGCGGCTCATCCAGAAAAATATCGAAACGCTTGGCTTCAAGATGAAGGACGTGAAGCTGATCCTCAACTCGCACGCCCACTTCGACCACGCCGGCGGCATCGCCGCGCTGCAAAAAGCCAGCGGCGCGATCGTCGCCCACAGCCCGCACGGCGCCCAGGTCCTGCGCGACGGCACGCCGGGCACGGACGACCCGCAATACGACCCGAAGGACCGCTTCCATATCCCGAAGGTCGCGCAGGTAAAGGAAGTAAAAGACGGCGAAACCCTGAGCGTCGGCCCCCTGCGCTTCACGGTCCACCACACCCCCGGCCACACGCCCGGCGGCACGACCTGGACCTGGCAGTCGTGCGAGCAGGGCAGGTGCCTGGACATGGTCTACGCCGACAGTCTGACCCCGGTGTCCACCGATGGCTTCTACTACAGCGGCGGCGCCAATTACCCGGACCGTACCGCGAGCTTCCGGGCCACCCTCGCCAAGGTGGCCGGCCTGAAATGCGACATCGTCATCGCCGCCCATCCGTCCGCCACCGACGCATTTGCCAAAGCCGCGGCCAGGACCGCGCAGTCCAACCCCTTCATCGATCCGGAAGGCTGCCGCAAGCTGGCCGCGGGCGCGACCCGCAACCTCGACGCACGCCTGCTGCGCGAACGCGAGGAGAAGGCGAAAGCGGCCGGCCGCTGAGCGTGTCAACGAGGTCGAACCCTGCCATACTGTCGGCCTTCATTCGCAAGGGTTGACAGCATGGCCACCGTTACCGAACTCGTTCTCTACCCGATCAAGTCCTGCGCCGGCATCCATGTCGCCGAAGCGGCATGCGGCATCGACGGCTTCTCCGCGCAAGGCGTGCATGACCGCGAGTGGATGCTGGTCACCCGCGACGGCCAGTTCCTGACCCAGCGCGAGTATCCGCGCATGGCGCTCATCACCCCCCGCATCGACGGCGATACGCTGGAAGTGACCGCGCCCGGCATGCCGCTGCTGCGCCTGCCCCTGGCGCACGATGCAGCCGCCCCCACCGTCGCCGTGCAGATCTGGTACGATCGTGTAAGCGCCGCCGACTGCGGCGACGCCGCTGCCGCCTGGTTCGCCGAAGCCGTGGGCGCCGATTGCCGCCTGGCGCGCTTCCGCCCGGAAGTGCAGCGCCCCACCAGCACCAAATGGACCGGCGGCGCCCCGTCGGCCACCCGCTTCGCCGACGGCTACCCGATCCTGCTGATCGGACAGGCCTCGCTCGACGACCTGAACGCAAAGCTGCAAAGCGCCGGCCGCGCGCCGCTGCCGATGAACCGCTTTCGCCCGAACCTCGTCCTCGATGGCCTGGAAGCCTTCGAGGAAGACTTCGTCGAATCGCTGACCGCCGGCGAATTGAGTGTGCGACCGGTGAAACCCTGCGCCCGCTGCCCGATCCCCTCGATCGACCAGGCCACCGGCGCCATCGGCCCCGATCCGCTCGACATCCTGCAAACCTACCGCGCCAATCCGCGCATGGAAGGCGCGGTCTGCCTGGGCATGAATTGCATCGTCGCCAGCGGCGCCGGAAGCAGCCTGCGTGTGGGGCAGGAACTGGAAATGACCCTGAATTTTTGACACTTGTAAAAACTTTGTGTCGCTAAATCGCCCACCTTCGGGCGGTTTTCGTTTTCAAGCAAGGTCAGATGGCGTAATGTTACGGTTATTGCTGAAAGGAATTTTCAATGCACGAGCCAGATGCGCTGACGCGAGAGCTGATGTTGGAGAACGAGACCCTGCGTTCCCGCATGGCGTACCTGCTCGAACAGGCCGAGCGTAACCATTCGATCATGACGCGCCACCAGGCCTTCGACCTGCAGATCGTCGGCGCCGGCAGCTTCCAGGAACTGGTTTCGACGATTTTCCGCACGCTGCCTGTGATTTCGGAGCTCGATACGGTGACCCTGTCGCTGGTCGACCCTGAGGCCGACATCTATACCGTCATGTCCAAGCTGGGCGTCGACTACGAACAGCTGCAGGACCTGAGTTTCTGCGAGCACGCCAGCGATCTCGGTTTCGAGCACGTAGAGGGCCGCCGTCCGCGCCCGCTGCTCGGGCCCTATGCGCCATCGCAGCACTGCGCGCAGTTCCCGCATCCGCCCGTCGGGCTGCAAAGCGTGGCCCTGGTGCCGCTGCTGCGCAACACGCGCCTGATCGGCAGCCTGAATCTGGGCAGTGCCGACGCGAACCGCTTCACCGCGGCCCTCGGCACCGACTTCCTCGAGCACATGGGATCGATCATCGCGATCTGCCTCGAGAACGTCATCAGCAACGAGATGCTCAAGTTTATCGGCCTGACCGATGCGCTCACGGGCGTGTACAACCGCCGCTACATCGACCGCCGGCTGGTGGAAGAGATCGCGCGGGCGCGCCGCCAGGGCTATCGCATTTCGTGCCTGTACATCGACATCGACCACTTCAAGCAGGTCAACGACAGCGTCGGACACGGGGGCGGCGACGACGTGCTGCGCGAGGTGGCGTCGCGGATCAAGGCGGAACTGCGCATCTCGGATGCGCTCGGGCGTTTCGGGGGCGAGGAATTCGTGGTGCTCCTGATCGATGCGGGGCTGGAGAGCGCCAGCGTGGTCGCGCAGCGCATTCGTAACAGCGTGGCGGTGACGCCGGTGGACCTGTCGAGCGGCGAGCACGTGTCGGTGACGGTGTCGATCGGGGTGGCGACGCTGGATGATTTCGAGCGCGATCATGCGATCGAGGGCGTGGCGCAGGATCTGGTGGCGCAGGCGGATACGGCCTTGTATCGCGCCAAGGCGGATGGGCGTAACCGGGTAGTCACGGTTTCGTAGGGTGGGCGGGTTCCCCGCCCGCGCGTTCAACCGTCACGAGAATAGCCGCGCGGGCAGCAGCACCGTAGTTTGAACGCGCGGCCGGGAAGACCCGGCCACCCTACACAAGTCACAACAGCCGGCTCTCGGCCCTGCTCACCGCTTCCCCCGCCCCGCGCAACACCAGCACATCCCCCACCAGCAGCATCGTCTCCGGATCCCAGCTCAGGCTCTGCCCGTTGCGCCGCAGCGTGGTCACTTCGGCCCCGACTTCTTCCAGCTCCATCTCCTTGATGCGCCGCCCCACCGCGGCCGCTTCGCTGCGCAGCGTCACCGAATGCAGCCGCACATAGGTGTGTTCCGGATCGTCCGACACGTCGCCCGCGCCATGGAAGTAGCCGCGCAGCGAGGCATAGCGTTCGTCGCGCGCGTTCTGCACGCGGTGCACCACGCGGCGCAGCGGCACGCCCATCACGACCAGCGCGTGCGAGGCCAGCATCAGGCTCGATTCCAGCGCTTCAGGCACCACTTCGGTGGCGCCGGCGCGCTTGAGCTGATCGAGGTCGCTGTCGTCGTGGGCGCGCACGATCACCGATAAATTCGGCGCCAGCTCGTGCACCAGGTGCAGCACCTTCAGCGCGAGCGGGGTATTGGCGAAGGTGATCACCAGCGCGCTGGCGCGGTTGATGCCGGCCGCGATCAGGGCTTCGCGGCGGGCGGCGTCGCCGTAGGACACGTTGGCGCCGGCGGCCTGCGCTTCCTGCACCCGTTCCGGGTCCAGGTCGAGCGCGTACCAGGGCAGTTTTTCCTCGCTCAGCAAGGTGGCCAGGCTCTGGCCGCTGCGTCCGAAACCGGCGATGATCACGTGCTTCTGGGTCTTCATGGTGCGGCTGGCGAGCTGGGTCAGCTGGAGCGACTGCATCATCCATTCGTTGGCCGCGACCTTCATCACGATCTTGTCCATGTTCTGGATCACGAAGGGGGCGACCAGCATCGACAGCACCATCGAGGCCAGCACCAGCTGGATCAGGAAGTCGTCGATCAGCTTCGAGCCGGAGGCGAGGTTCAGCAGCACGAAGCCGAATTCGCCGGCCTGGGCCAGCGCCAGGCCGGTGCGCATCGACACGCCGTCGCTCGAGCCGAAGGCCTTGGCCAGGGCCGCGATGATCGCGAATTTCAGCAGCACCGGGAACACCACGAGCGCGAGCACCAGCCACCAGTGCTGCAGCACGACGCCGACGTTGAGCAGCATGCCCACCGTGATGAAGAACAGCCCGAGCAGCACGTCGCGGAAGGGCTTGATGTCTTCTTCCACCTGGTGCTTGTACTGGGTCTCGGAGATCAGCATGCCGGCCACGAACGCGCCCAGCGCCAGCGACAGGCCGGCCTGCTCGGTGACCCAGGCAAGACCCAGCGTCACCAGGAGCAGGTTGAGCATGAACAGCTCCTGCGAGCGGCGCTTGGCGACGATGGTGAACCAGTTGCGCATCAGCTTCTGTCCGAAGATCAGGAGCAGGGCCAGCACGAAGGCCGCCTTGAGCGCCGCCCAGCCGAGGGTCGCGGCCAGTTCTTCGGGCGGGCGCGCCAGCGAGGGGATCATGATCAGGAGCGGCACCACCGCCAGATCCTGGAACAGCAGGATGCCGATGATGCGGCGCCCATGCTCGCTCTCGAGTTCCAGGCGTTCGGTCAGCATCTTGACGACGATGGCGGTGGACGACATGGCCAGCGCCCCGCCCAGCGCGAAGGCCGCCTGCCAGCTCACATGCATCTCGGGCACCCACCAGGAGATGAACAGGCCGAAGCCCATGGCGGCCGCGATTGTCAATACGACTTGAGCCAGACCCAGGCCGAACACGATGCGGCGCATCGATTTGAGCTGGGCCAGGGAGAACTCCAGCCCGATCGAAAACATCAGGAAGACGACGCCGAATTCGGCCAGCGCGTGGGTGGCGGGACTGTCGTCGGCCAGCGCCAGCGCGTGGGGGCCGATGAGGACGCCGACGGCCAGGTAGCCGAGCATCGGCGGCAGGTGAAGCATCCGGAAAGCGACCACGCCGAGTACGGCGCAGCCCAGCAGGAGCAGGGTCAGTTCAAGTCCGGAATGCATCTTCCCCGTGATTCGTTGTTGTAGTTTGTTACCACTGGCAAGTTTTTTGCTTGGCCAATTCGTTTATACTGCCACGATGAGTGTAACCGATGAAAAAACAATGCTGAAAAGTTTTGATGCCGACCAGGCCCGCCGCGTGCTGGAGCTGGGCCGCGAGACCCTGGCCATCGAGGCCGACGCCATTCGCGCGCTGCATGCGCGCCTGGGCGACGACGACAGTTTCGTGCGCGCCGTGCAGCTCTTGTTGGGCTGTACCGGGCGCGTAGTGGTGTCCGGCATGGGCAAATCCGGCCACATCGGCCGCAAGATTGCCGCCACCCTGGCATCGACCGGCACCCCGGCCATGTTCGTACACCCGGGCGAAGCCGCCCACGGCGACCTGGGCATGGTGACGGCGCAGGATGTCTTCATCGCCATCTCGAACTCGGGCGAATCGTCCGAGCTGCTCGAAATTTTGCCAGCTGTCAAAAGAATGGGCAGCAAGGTGATCTCGATGACCGGCAAGCCGCATTCGCGCCTGGCCAAGCTGTCCGAGATCCACCTCGATATTTCGGTGGCCAAGGAAGCCTGCACGCTCAATCTCGCCCCGACCACCAGCACCACCGTGACGCTCGCCATGGGCGACGCCCTGGCGGTGTCGCTGCTGGATATGCGGGGTTTTCGCGAAGAAGACTTCGCGATGTCGCACCCGGGCGGGGCCCTGGGCCGCCGCCTGCTGACGCACGTGCGCGACGTCATGCGCAGCGGCGACGCGATTCCCGCCGTGAGCCCCGACACGCCGCTGGCCAAGGCCCTGCTGGAAGTCTCGCAGAAGGGCATGGGCATGACCGCCGTGATCGACGACGAGCGCCGCCCGGTCGGCGTGTTCACCGACGGCGACTTGCGCCGCCTGATCGAGCGCCTGCACGATTTCTCGAACATCGCGATCCGCGACGTGATGCATGCCGGCCCGCGCACCGTGCACCCGGAACAGCTGGCGGTCGACGCCGTCGCCGTGATGGAAGAATTCCGCATCAACCAGATGCTGGTGGTGGACCTTGACGGCCGCCTGGTCGGCGCGCTCCACATCCACGACCTGACCCGCGCCAAGGTAATCTAAATGACTCCACTGGAACACATGCAGCGCGCCGCGCGCGTGAAAGTCATGATCTTCGACGTCGACGGCGTGCTCACCGACGGCAGCCTCACCTACGGCCCGGACGGCGAAGTCACCAAGACCTTCAATGTGCTCGACGGCCTGGGCATCCAGTTGCTGGGCAAGACCGGCGTGCAGACCGCGATCATCAGCGCGCGCCTGTCGCCGATCGTGGTCAAGCGGGCAAGCGATTTGGGCATTGCCCACGTCTACCAGGGCATCCACGACAAGCGCATCGGCTTTGCCAAGCTGTTAGACGCCACCGGCGTGACCGCCGAGGAATGCGGTTACATCGGCGACGACGTGATCGACCTGCCGCTGCTCACGAAAGTCGGCTTTGCCGTGGCCGTGCCCTCGGGCCACCCGGAAGTGCAGCACCGCGCGCATTACGTCACGAAGAACGCGGGCGGGCGCGGCGCCGTGCGCGAAGTCTGCGACCTGGTCATGCGCGCCCAGGGCAGCTACGAACAGGCGCTCGCGCCTTACTTCGCCTAAGCGCTCGCACGAACAGATATGGTCACGTACAAGCGCACCGCCCACCGCTGGAGACTGCTCAGCGTCATGATCATCGGCGTCTTCCTCGCCTTCGGCAGCTTCTGGCTGGTGCAGGTGATGGACAGCGACGATGGCGATACGCGCCTGGGCGGGCCGATGGACGAGCCGGATTACATCGTCGAAAATTTCTCCTTCGTGCGCATGACCGAAGAGGGCAAGCCGAGCTATGTCGTGTCGGGCAAGCGCCTGGCGCACCAGCCGCAGGGCGACGTCTCCGAGGTCGAGCAGCCGGTGGTGCAGGGCATGACCCCGGGGCGCCCGCGCACCACCGTGGTGGCCAACCGCGGCCGCATCTACCACGAAGAACACCGCGTCGACCTGCTCGGCAAGGTCGACATCCAGCGCCCCGCCACGCCCACCAGCGAAGCGCTGCGCGTACGCACCGAGGCACTCACCGTGCTGCCCGACGAAGAGATCATGAAGACCGACCAGCCGATCGTGATGCAGCTCGGCGCCTCCACCATCCGTGGCACCGGCATGGTCGCGAACAACGCGACCCAGAAGCTGCACCTGGCCAGCCGCGGCCAGATCGTCTATCCGCCACGCGCGCAACGCTAGCGCGCACGTCATCACAGGACAAGCACCCATGAAAAAAATCATCCTTGCCGCCCTTCTTGGCCTGGCCTCCCTCGGCGCCTTTGCCGAGCGCGCCGATTCGCTCAAGCAGGCCGTGATCAACTTCGACACCCTGGACGTCGACGAGGTCACGCAAACCCGCATCCTGACCGGCAACGTCGTGCTCACGCGCGGCACCCTGGTACTGAAATCCGACCGCGCCCAGGTGAAAGAAACTCCGGAAGGCTACATGAGCGTGACGCTTACCGCGGCGCCGGGCAAGCTGGCCACCTTCCGCCAGAAGCGCGACGGCGGCCCGGACCTGTGGGTCGAAGGCCAGGCCCAGCGCATCGAATACGACGAGCGCGCCGAGCTGGTGAAACTGTTCACGGCCGCCGAAGTGCGCGAGCTGGAAAGCGGGCGCATGACCAACGAAATCAAGGGTCCGTTCATCTCCTACGACAACCGCAAGGAAGTCGCCCAGGTGCGCAACGACGCCAGCGGCCAGAGCAAGGTTGGCGGCGGGCGCGGCACCCTGATCATCGCCCCGCGCCGTCCTGCAGCCGCAGAAGGCGGCAAGCAATGACGCTAGCCTCGACAAGCGTGCGCGAAGGCTGCAGCACCCTGATCGTCAAGGGATTGCAAAAGAGCTATGGCAAGCGGCTGGTGGTGCGCGACGTCTCGCTGCAGGTCGATTGCGGCGAAGTGGTCGGCCTGCTGGGCCCGAACGGCGCCGGCAAGACCACCTCGTTCTACATGATCGTCGGCCTGGTGCCGTCGGACGCCGGCTCGATCGACATCAATGGCACCGACATCTCGAGCCTGCCGATCCACCGGCGCGCGGTGCTGGGCCTGTCCTACCTGCCGCAGGAAGCCTCGGTGTTCCGCAAGCTCACGGTGGAAGAGAACATCCGCGCCGTGCTGGAACTGCAGCGCACCGATGAGGGCAAGGCCTTGTCGAAGGACGAGATCAACGAGCGCCTGGACACCCTGCTGGCCGAGCTGCAGATCGAGAAGCTGCGCGAGAGCCCGGCGCTGTCGCTGTCCGGCGGCGAGCGCCGCCGTGTGGAGATCGCGCGCGCGCTGGCGACCAACCCGCGCTTCGTGCTGTTAGATGAGCCGTTTGCCGGCGTGGACCCGATCGCCGTGATCGAGATCCAGCGCATCGTGCGCTTCCTGAAAGAGCGCAACATCGGCGTGCTGATCACGGACCACAACGTGCGCGAGACGCTCGGCATCTGCGACCGCGCCTACATCATCAACCAGGGGGCGGTGCTGGCCTCGGGCCGTCCGGACGACATCATCGCCGACGAGTCGGTGCGCCGCGTCTACCTCGGCGAACACTTCCGCATGTGACCATGAAACAGTCCCTGCAACTCCGCACTTCGCAGCACCTGGCGCTCACGCCGCAGCTGCAGCAGTCGATCCGCCTGCTGCAGTTGTCCACGCTCGAACTGCACCAGGAGCTCGAGCAGATACTGACCGATAACCCGCTGCTCGAACGCCTCGACGATCCGCTCGACCACTCGGTGCGCCTGCTGGCCGACGGCGCCATCAACAGCGCCCCCGCCAGCGGCGAAGCCCCGGCCGCGCAGCCGGCACAGGAAGGCGGCGAAGGCGAGGGCGCCAAGCCAGAGGCCGACGGCTTCGAAGACGGTGACCGCGACCGCGGCGAGCCTGACGGCGACTGGGGCGGCGAGGGCGGGGGCGCGCGCAGCGGCGACGACGAAGACGGCCGTCCGCAGCTGGAAGCCTGCAGCGTGTCGCTGCGCGAGCACCTGGCCGAACAGGTGCGCACCACCGGCTGCAGCGTGCGCGACCGCGCGCTGGCCGAACTGGTGATCGATGCGCTCGACGACAACGGCTATTTAGAGGAGCCGCTGGACGACATCCACGCGCGCCTGCCCGCCGAACTCGAGATCGAGATGGACGAGCTGCGCTGCGCGCTGGCGCTGGTGCAGAGCCTGGACCCGCTCGGCTGCGGCGCCCGCAGCGCGGCCGAATGCCTGGCCCTGCAGATCCGCCGCATGCCGGGCGTGCCGATGGTGACGCGGCGCCTGGCGCTGAAGATCGTCGAAGGCTACCTGAGCTGGTTCGCACAGCGCGAATACACCAAGCTCAAGAAGGCGCTGGACTGCGACGACGAAGACCTGCGCGAAGTGCAGGCCGTGGTCCGCCAGTGCAATCCGCATCCGGGCGCGGCCTTTGCGTCTGCCACCTCCGACTACGTGGTGCCGGACGTGATCGTGCGCCGCGCCAAGAGCGGCTGGTCGGTGATGCTGAATCCGGACGTGATGCCGAAATTGCGCGTCAACTCACTCTACGCCAACCTGCTCAAGCAGGGAAAAAGCGAAAGCCAGATGGGCGCGCAGCTGCAGGAAGCCAAGTGGCTGATCAAGAATATGCGCCAGCGTTTCGATACAATTTTGCGTGTGGCGGAGGCGATTGTAGAGCGCCAGCGCAACTTTTTCAGCCATGGCGCGGTTGCCATGCGTCCGCTTGTGCTGCGCGAGATTGCTGATACACTAGGCCTACACGAGAGCACGATTTCTCGCGTTACAACGCAGAAATACATGCTGACCCCCCACGGCATGTTTGAACTGAAATACTTCTTCGGAAGCCACGTCGCCACCGAAGCGGGGGGAGAAGCATCTTCCACGGCGATCCGCGCGCTTATTGCGCAATTGACAGGAGCAGAAGACCCTAAGAACCCTCTATCCGACAGCAAGATCGCGGAAATGCTCGGGGAACAAGGTATGGTCATTGCGCGCCGGACGGTAGCCAAATACCGTGAGGCGCTCAAGATTCCTCCCGTCAGCCTCCGCAAGTCTCTGTAACTGCACTGCCCACACCTACCTTGTGGCGCGGGCAGCGCGACATTTCAAAGGAGTGTGTATGAACCTCACTATCAGTGGTCATCATCTTGAAGTGACTCCCGCAATTCGTGAATACGTTCAGAATAAGCTCGAGCGCATTACCCGCCATTTCGATCACGTGATCGACACCCACGTGTTCCTCGCCATCGATAATCTCACCGAAAAAGAAAAACGGCAGAAAGCCGAGATCAACCTGCAAGTATCAGGAAAAATTTTGCATGTGGCCAGTGCCGCGCAAGACCTGTACGCGGCGATCGACACGCTGATGGACAGGCTGGACCGCCAGGTCATCAAGCATAAATCCATGCTGCAAAATCATAATCACGTGGCGCACAAGCGCCTGCCGGATCTCGGCGAAGCAGCCGCAGCGTAAATACGCGCAGCAGCAATGACAGCGAGGGCGTCTGAGGGGACGCCCTTTTTGCATCCAACAGGCTTCGCGTGCACGCGACTGTTCGGTAAAATGGATGTTTTTTCGATCACAGCACATCCCATGACCGACACCGTCCTGACCCGCGTCGCCAACCGCACCGGCGTCATTACGCTCGACCGGCCGAAGGCCCTGAACTCCCTGTCGCTCGACATGGTGCGCGCGCTCACCGCGATCCTGCGCGACTGGCAGCATGACACCGGCATCGACGCGGTCGTCATCACCAGCTCGAGCGAGAAAGCCTTGTGCGCGGGCGGCGACATCCGCTTCTTCCACGAGATGGGGCATGTGGGGCCGACTGGCGGCAGCGCGCTGCTGGAAGACTTCTTCACCGAAGAATACGCACTGAACCACCTGATCCATTTCTACCCGAAGCCGTATATCGCGCTGATGGATGGCGTGGTGATGGGCGGCGGCATGGGCATCGCCCAGGGCGGCCCCGATTGCGGCCTGCGCATCGTCACCGAACGCAGCAAGGTCGCCATGCCCGAGGTGAATATCGGCCTGTTCCCCGATGTCGGCGGCAGCCATTTCCTGTCGCACGCGCCGGGCCAGCTGGGCCAGTACCTGGGCCTCACCGGTTTGACGATCGGCGCGGCCGACGCGATCTACGTGGGCCTGGCCGACCTGTTCGTGCCGGGCGAGAAGATGGGCGAGTTGATGGCGCTGGTGGATACTACTGCGGGCGCGGATCTGCCGGCAGCGATCCGCGCGTTTGCCGCGCAGTGTGCGGGTGCTGCCGGCGCGAGCGAACTGCAGGCGCAGCGCGCGGTCATCGATGCGCATTTCGGCGCTTCCTCGGTGGCCGCCATCATGGCATCGCTCGCGCGCGACGAGAACCCGTTCGCGCAAAAAGCCTTGAAAGCCATGCGCCAGCGCTCGCCCCTGATGATGTGCGTCACCCGCGAACTCCTGCAGCGCGGCGCCGCGCTCGACGTGGCCGATTGCCTGCGCATGGAGCGCTCGCTGGTGCGCCACAATTTCGAACACGGCGAGGTGCTCGAAGGCGTGCGGGCGCTGGTGATCGACAAGGACAATGCGCCCAAGTGGACTCCGGCGACGCTGGAAGAAGTCACGCCGGAGATGGTGGCGAAATTCTTCGAGCCGGTCTGGCCTGATTACGCGCATCCGCTGCGGCACCTGTAGCAAGAAACACGGTTGATCCGGCTCGTACTTCGATGCCGGCGCGTCTATTCGATGTGGCCTGGTTCGAGCAAGGGCCTGCACTGCCAAAGCGCAGGCCCTAGTGCGCCCTATAGGGGCATGCCAAACGCAATGGCACCCGTCAGTGCCGAGACGCTCGGCACGCCGACCAGGACGATCGACGTACCAGGCAGGCTGATGAGTAGATCGTTGCCGGTGTCAGTGACATACTTCGCGATGAAAGCATCGACGCTCATCGGCGTTGAGAAGAAGTCTGCAAAAAACAGCTTGTCTCCCTCGGCGGCTTTGAAATCCAGGAGGCGGTCATTGCCGTTCTGGGGATCGAATATGAACTTGTCAGCGCCAGTACCGCCAGTGAGGATGTCATTGCCCTTGCCGCCCATGATGACATCACCTTCGGTGCCACCATCGAGCGTGTCATTGCCGCTGTCCCCGTAAAGATAGTCGATGCCTGCGCCGCCTGTCAGCCTGTCGTCCCCGTTGCCACCGTAGAGTGCATCGGTGCCGCCATAGCCAGAGAGCGTGTCATTGCCATTACCACCCTGGAGTACATCCTCGGCATTGTTGGTAAGATTGCCCGAGAGCGTGTCGTTACCGTTTCCTCCATTCAGATTCACGCCTTTGTCGCCAGTCGACCCTGTCATCAGCAAGGTGATGGAATCTGTACTCGTCAGCCCACCCGCATCCGTTACTGTGTAACTGAATACTGCCTTCAGCGCCTGGCCCATCACCATCCAGTCCAGCTCCGTGGATGGCAGGAGTGTGACGCTGGTTCCATCGGCCGAGATCTGCGCCTGCACATTCAGGGAAGAGAGCGCGACCTCCGCACGGGTGACCGGATTGATCAGTTTCGTAAGAGCATTGGGATCGCTGTTCGCCCAGCTCAGCGTTGCCACGTTCGAGCCCAGGGAAAGGATGTGCTTGTCGCCAGCATCCTGGTCGTAGACAGAATCGGCAACCTGGAAGGTAAGCGCTGCGTTTTCAATAGTGGACAGGCTGACCGGTGCGGCAACCGGCGCTTCGTTGACATTGTTGATGCCAAGGTTGATTGCCTGGGTGGTGTGATTGCCGGCGGTGTCCGTCGCGACTACGGAGAAGCGGTAGGCGTTTTGGCCTTCGTAGTCAGGGTTTTCCTTCAGTGTGACGACACCGTCAGCATTCAAGGCAAACTTGCCGGCATCGGTGCCATCCAGGCGATAGGTGACCGAATGCTCGTCTGTTGCCTGCGCCCGATACACAATCTCATTGGCGCCAATGTTTTCCGCAGCGCTAGTAGTCGCCGTGGAGATGAAACTCGGGCCTTTACTGTCGAGCGTAAAGCTGAGCGAGGCGTTCTTGCTGTTTCCCGCCTTGTCCGTATCGGCCACGCTGACGGTATGGTTGCCGTCGGCCAGCTTGCTGGCGTCGTAGCTGCTCACCACCGCGCCATCGACCGTGATGACGCGGGTTGCATCGCTGTCGGCCGCGTTGAAGCTCAAGCCGGCCTGGTTGGTCAGCTTGTCGCCGGCTTCGCCGCTGTCGGACGCCAGCGCCAGGGT